>JANXUM010000559.1 GCA_025356215.1 Bryobacter sp.
GGCGACGCTGACGCCGATGCCGGCCATGGCGCCGCGGTTGCCGGTGATGAAGGCGAAGGGGACGCTCAGTAGGGCCATGACGAAGGCTGAGATTGGGAAGGCGAACTTCTTATGAAATTGGACTTGGAGGCGGGTGGTGTCGAGACCGGACTGCTGTAAGTTCTGGACGTAAGTGGATAACTGGTGGAAGTTCATCTGTTTGTCCTGGATGAACTCCTGCAGGAAGTAGTCGGGAGTCTCTGTAAGTTCGGCGAAGGTGCGCGTGGCATCGAGAAATGGATCGTAATCGACGCGAACGCCCGCATAATCGCGCCGGAAACCGGACTGAAAGACCCAGCGTGTCAGTTTGGGTTCCCAACGGGCGCGCTCGGCGGAGATCATGCGTTTCATGGCATAGGACTCGCAATCGAGCTCATAGACTCGGGGGTTCACCATGACCTTTTCAACCGGGTCGAGGAACTTGTAATAGAAGACCCGGCAGCCCTCGCCAAAGATGAATTTGCGATCGGGCTGAACGTAGGTTTGGGCGGCTTTGCCTTTGATTTCGTTGCGAAGGGCGTCCTGCTTGCGGTTGGCGTCGGGAACGAGGTAATAGTCGAAGGCGAAGAGGGCTCCGCTGAGCACGAGGCTGGCGAGGATGACGGGCAGGGCCAGGCGGTGGAGACTGATTCCACTAGCTTTGAAGGCGGTGACCTCATTGGATTTAGTGAGGATGCCGAAGGTGACCAGGACGGCGACGAGGATGCTGACCGGGGTGGTTTCGAAGATGAGCTTGGGGAGGAGGAAGAAAAGGTAAGTGGCGATCTTGGCGCCGCTGATGTTATTGCGGATGATATCGCCGAGTAACTCGAAGAAAGTGAAAACCTCTGTCATCATGACGAAGCTGAACAGGAGGAGGACGAGGTAGAAGATGAAGGTACGCAGGACGTAGGCATCCATGATCATGCTGAGGAGCGGGATGCCGGGGACGCGAACGACTTTGTAGAAGCCGGATTCGAAAGCGAGGGCGGCGGAGCGCGGCGGAGCGGCGGGGGTCTTGCGGCCGCGCAGGCGGGTCCAAACTTTTTCGAAAGCTGCTTGGACGACGCCGACGAAATCGCGCTCGCCGGGGCTTTCCATCCGGGCCAAAAGGGTCAGCCCAAGGACGACGAAGATGACGTTTGGCCCCCAGGTGGCCAGCTCTGCAGGAATTGTTCCGCGGCGGGCCATCTGCTGGAGGCTGATCATGCTGGTGTAGTACAGCAGCGCCAGCAGCACAGATACGACGAAGGCAGTGCTCTTGCCCGCTTTGCGGCGGGAGATGCCAAGGGGAACGCCGGCGAGAGCCAGCAAGAGACAGGCCAGCGGGAGGGCGACGCGCTGGTGAAATTCAAGACGAGCGTCGACCGTATCCTTGCGGGGGTTGGCGCCAATGTAGCGCCAGAGTGGCACCGTGTCCATTTCTAGAAAGTTATTGGCGCGGCGGTATTCGTTGGGTTCTTTGGCTTGAAGGGCGAGGTCGCCGCGGGGGGCGAAGGTGCGGGCGTCCTGGCTGGGATCTTTGCCGATCTCGTAGGAGCTCTCGTTCTTCATGGCGAGTTGGATGCGGTTGTTTTTAACGTCCGAGACGGCGAGGGCTTCTTCGCCCAGAAGGATGCGCGGCTCGTCGGAGCGCTCGCGAGCGGCGGAGCTGCGTTGCTCGCCGGAGCGGAGATCGGCCATGAAGATTTTGCGCCATTTGACGGTGTTGCCGGCAATGACGTCACCGACGTAGAGGATGGTGTTGGGGAAGCCCTCTTCAAAGACGCGGGGCTGGATCTCGGCGGTGACCTGGGCGGCGAGGGCGCGGTTCATGAGGCGCGAGTATTGACGGTAGGCCCAGGGAGTGAGCCAAGTTGTGGAGGCGGCCGTGAGCATGAAGCCGAGGAGGCCAAAAGTGAGGACGGGGCCAAGGACCCGGCGGGCGGGGGAGCCGGTGGCACGCAGGGCGGTGATCTCATTGTCGCCAGACATGCGGCTGAGGCCGATCAGGACGCCGACGAGGACGCCGATGGGGATCGTAAAAGGCGAGGTGGGCGGGACAATGAGAAGGAAAAGATAGACGGCGGTCTGCCAGTCTGTCGAGTTGCGCAGGACGAGTTCGAAGAGCTTGCCGGAGCCGAGGCGCTGCAGGAAGAGCACGAAGGTGAACAGCAAGGCGCCCAGGAGGGCGCTAGAGCTGATCTCTCGAAAGATGGCGCGCGATAGGATCTTCACTGGCTAGATCAAGCGGTTAGGGCTGGGGCTGGGACAAGCGGAAGCTTGGGCAATTCAACTTGGGGGCGCTCGAGTTCGAGGTCTTCAAACAGGATGCTGGGCGCGACCGTTGAGCACCCGAAGACGTAATTGCCGCCGCCAACGATTGAGAAAGGGGCGGCATTGCCGATGAAATCAAATTGCACCTCATCAGAGCTGGCGGCGACGATGTCTTTGAGAGCGCGGACATTGAGGCCGCGGAAGCGGAGGCCGCGAACGAGCTCTTCCCGTCCATCGACATAGACGCGGTAAGCGAGTAGGGGCGGGGGCGCGGGGCGACCGCCGCCGCTGAGCAGTTGACGGAGTTCGTCAAAGGCGGCGGTGGACGGGAAATCGAGCTTACGAACCAGGATGCCGAAGGGCTTGTTGCGCTGCTTGAGGAGGTCGATGAACTTCTTTTTTAGGTCGGCGGGGGAGACGGTCTCCTCCGATTTGACGAAGAGATTGCTCATCGTGGCGACGTAGCCGCCGAAGCCGCCGGGGAGCCGGGCGTGACCGTTGGAGGTCTTGGTGTCGCGTGTGGGGACGCGAGTGGAGAGGTAGGCCTTGAAGCTGCCCTTGTCGATGAGGACGACCGGTTCGGGCTTGACGCCTTCGAGATCGGCGGGGAAATGGCCCATCAGCGGGCGTCCCTTGTATTCTTTTTGCGTGGGGTCGTCGACGACCGTGAAGGAGGTGGGGAGGACGCGCGAGTTGAGGCGGCCGTCGAACTCGCCGGAGGGGAGGTTGATGGGGCGACCGGGCTCGGCGACGGGCTTGCGGAAGACGGTGGATTGGCTGCCGATGAGATCGGAGAAGAGCTGGGCGGCGGCCTCGGCTTCGAAC
>JANXUM010000560.1 GCA_025356215.1 Bryobacter sp.
CTCCTCCCGATTCGCCGCGTAAACCTTCCCCCCCTGGCTCTCCACAATTGACCTCACAATGTGTAGACCCAATCCCTTGTGCCGTGGCGTCGTCGTAAAGCCTGGCTCAAACAGGCTTTCCAGCAACCGTGCCGGAATCCCCGGCCCGCTGTCCAGAACGTGAATCGTTACCTCCACCTCATCCGTCCCCGCACTCACTTCAATCGTTCCGCCCTGCGGCATCATCCGCGCCGCGTTCAAAAACAGGTTCAAGAAAACCCGCTCCCAGGCTCCGCGCATTCCCGCAATCTGTAACCCGCTCCCGATCTCGCACTTCACCTCAATCGACGGCCCGCGCGACGAAATCAAATAGTCCGTCAGCAGCGCCTCCACTTGTTCAAACAAGCGTGCCACGTCCGTCATCCCGCCATGCGCTTCAAGGCTCTTCACGATCCGCGCCCCATGCTTTAAGCTCCGCGCCACCGTCGCGCTCAGCTTGGCGTGCTTCGGGTCCGCCTTCAAAACCTCATTCGCCTCAAACAACGTTTCAAACACGTTGTTCAAATCGTGTACCACGCCGGCGATCGTCAACGAGTCGGGGCGGTCTGACATCCCTGCTACGCGGTCAGCGACCTCAGCGTCGAATAGAATTCCGGAAAACTCACGCTCGCCGCCTCCGCCCGCTCAATCTGGCACGGCCCCTCGGCCACCAACCCCGCCACCGCAAACGCCATCGCGATCCGGTGATCCCCAAAGCTGTCAAAGCTCGCCGCCTGAAACTTCTGGTTGCCCGGCACGGTGAACCCGTCCTCGCGCACTTCAATCTCAATGCCGGCCCGCTTCAAGTTCTCTGCCACCGTCGCAATCCGGTCCGTCTCCTTCACCCGAAGCTCTGCGGCGTCCTTCACAAACAATCCACCCGTCGCCGCCCCCAGCACCGCCAGCGTCGGGATCTCATCGATCAACGCTGCGGCCATCGCTCCAGAGATCACTCCCCCGCGCTGCACCCGGCCCCTCACCATAATGTCCCCCACCAACTCCCCGCACTGCTCGCCCACGTTCAAAATCTTCACCTCTGCCCCCAGCCCCGCCAGATAATCCAGCAACGCCGTCCGCGTCGGGTTTAGCCCCACTCCGCCAATCACCAGGTTCGAATTCGGCACCATCAACGCTGCCGATAAAAAGAACGCCGAAGAGCTTAAGTCCCCCGGTGCCGTCAGCTCTTTGCCCACCAGCTTCGGTCGCCCCTGCAACGTCACAACCCGTCCGGCCGAGCTGATGTCGGCACCAAACATCCGCAACGCCAGCTCAGTATGATCGCGCGTTTTCACCGGCTCGCGGACGATTGTCTCGCCGTCACAAAACAAACCCGCAAACAGCACGCACGTCTTCACCTGCGCCGACGCCACCGGCGTCGTATAGTCAATCGCCTTCAGTTTGGCCCCATGAATTTCCAGCGGCGGATACTTACCATTGGTCGCCTCTATCCGCGCTCCCATCTCCGCCAGTGGCGTCATCACCCGCTGCATCGGTCGCTTCGCCAGCGATTCGTCCCCCTCGATGCGAGAGACAAACGGCTGCCCCGCCAGAATCCCGCTCATCATCCGGATCGTCGATCCCGAGTTCCCCGCGTCCAAGGTCCCCTTTGGCACCGTTAGCCCATCCAGGCCTCTGCCGCTAATCGAAACCTCGCTCCCGCCATCTTCAACTTCAACCCCCAACGCCGTCAAAATCCCCAGCGTAGAATGGCAGTCCTCGCCAGTCGAGTAGCCGTGAATCGTCGTCTTCCCCTCGGCCAGCGCCGCAATCATCGCCCAGCGATGTGAAATCGACTTGTCTCCCGGCAGGCGGATTGCTCCGCTCAATTTGTCTGCGGGTTGTATGTGTTCAATCATTTTTCATTCGACGGGATAGGGCCCCGCCTTGCCCACGCGGAGGTCGCGTCCGTTCCCATCCACCGCCCCAATCTCCAAATGCACTGCGCGCGCCGGTGCCTTGAGCTGTAGGTGGAACTCCACCAAATCCCCCGCCACCACCGTATCCGGCTCGGGCGCACCCTTCTGCACCGTGATCGATTGCTTCCCCGGCGCAAAGAACTCAAACACGATCACCAACCCCCGGATCGTTTTCGTCCCCGTGTTCTTCATACTGCCATCCACCGCGATCAACTGTTCGTCAATGCGGCGGCACGTCAACTGCGACACTTCCAACTCGGGCGTCTTCGGCTTCTTGTCCTGCCCAATCAGCACCGCAACCCCAACCGCGACAATAAGAAAAAAACGACCCATGGATAACCGACTATACAAAAGTCTACCAAGCGCGCTGAGCCTTTTTCATCCGCAACCCCGCGTTGATCACCAGTGAGGCGGCAGTTTCTGAATCCAGCCCCCCCCGTCGCTGCGTCTTATAGACTGAAAACGCTTCAGGGTTAGCGTATACTAACAAAGAACGGATGTTCGTCACATTGAAGTCTTGTCTCGCGATTTTATTCCTATTCCTCGCTCCCTTGCTGGCTTTCGCCCGCGATGAGGCGTTCGAAAAGGCACGTGTCTTGTTCGAAAAGACGGATTACCCCGCCAGCGCCCGCATTCTCGAAGCTGCAAATGACAAGTCTGGCAATGGCCTAAACCTCCTTGGTCGCGACTATTTCATGATGGGCGACTACAAGAAAGCCACAGAGCTTTTCGAGAAAGCCGCACATCTGGAACCAAACGTAAGCGCCCACTGGCACTGGCTCGGTCGCACTTTTGGTCGCCGTGCAGAACTCAGCACCTTCGTTACCGCTCCCAATTACGCTTCCAAAGCCCGCCAAAACCTCGAGCGCGCCGTCCAAACCGACGCGAAGAACGCTGAGGCTCTCAACGACCTCTTCGAGTATTATCTGCAAGCCCCTGGCTTCCTTGGCGGCGGCCTCGATAAGGCTCAGGGCCTGGTTGAGCGAATTGGCGCCAACGACCCCGTCGAGAAGCACTGGGCCATGGCCCGCCTCGCCGAAGAGAAAAAAGACTTCAACACCGCTGAAGCGCAATTTCGCCGCAGCATGGATCTCGCCCCCCGCCAAATCGGGCGCATCGTCGATCTCGCCATGTTCCTCTCCAAACGCGGCCGCACCCAAGAAAGCGACGCCATCTTCGAACAGGCGCAACGCATCGATCCAAACAGCCCTACCTACCTCTGGAACCGCGCCAACGCTTTGATCGAAGCCAAGCGAAATCTCCCTGAAGCCAAAAAACTCCTCGAGAAGTACCTCATGGCCAAGCTCCAGCCCGACGACGATCATCGCGAAGAAGCTCGTAAACTTCTCGCCAAGATCCACGGGGTCTAACGCTTGAATATCGCCGAGGTGCTCAAATCGAGCTACGAGGCTCTCAAAGCCAACCGCATCCGCACGATGCTCACCGCCCTCGGCCTTGTCATTGGCAACGCCAGCGTCATCCTCGTCGTCACCATCTCGCTCACCAGCACCGAATTCATCCTCGACCAGATCAAAGGCATCGGCTCCAACGTCGTCTGGGCCTACTTTGAAGCTGGCAGCCGCGACAGCGAACAAAGCGAAGGCGACTTCGTAAAGCTCGCCGACGTCGACGCCGTCCGCGCCCAAATGGCCGATCGCATCGTCGCCGTCACCGCCACGATGTCCAGCAACAACAGCCTCACCATCGACGGCAAGCCCCAAGACACCAGCGTCCTCGGGGTCGATGAATATTACCCCAAAGTCCGCAACCTCATCCTCCTGTCCGGTCGCTACTTCGACGCCGAAGAAGTCAAACAGCGCACCAAAGTCACTATGCTCACCGAGCCCCTCGCCAAGCTCCTCTTCGGCGGCAACCAAGCTGCGGTAGGCAAGATGCTCAAGGTAAAAGACCACCAGTTCACGGTCATCGGCGTCTTCCGCGAGCGTGTCCAAAGCTTCGGCCTCAGCGAACTGGCCGACCGCGCCATGGTCGTCCCGATCACCGTCCTGCGCTACTACAATCGCGTCGAGCGCATCGATCCGATGTACATCCAGGCCAAGCGGGCAGAAGACGTCGAAGGCATCACCAGCGAAGTCAAAACCATCCTCGAAGCCCGCCACCGCAAAGGCGCGCGCTACTTTGTCGACAACCTCGGTGCGATTCTCGAGACGGCCAAGAACATCAGCATGATCCTCACCTTCGTCCTGATCATGGTCGCCGCCATCGCCCTGATCATCAGCGGAATCGGCATCATGAACATCATGCTCGTCACGGTCACCGAGCGCACCAAAGAGATTGGAACGCGGATGGCGGTGGGTGCTTCCCGCCGCGAAATCCTGGCCCAATTCCTCATGGAGGCGATCCTCATCTCGACAGGCGGAGGCCTACTCGGCATCCTGGTAGGCGTCAGCGGCCCGCTGATCGCGCACTGGCTCTTCCCCGAATTCGGCGTCTCGATCTCAACAACAAGCGTCGTGGTAGCTTTCCTGGTTTCGTTTGTGGTGGGCCTGGTCTTCGGGCTCCTCCCCGCCAACCGCGCCAGCCAGTTGAACCCCATCGAAGCCCTTCGCTATGAGTAGCGAGAGCCCCGCCGGCTGGCTTAAATTGTAGTCGCCTTTCTCTCAACCTTCTTCTTTCGCGAGTGTTTCGAATCTACAGTTCCGGAATTGAACCTGGCCTGCTGGCTGCGCTCGTCGAGCTAACCTGTGGGTCCCCATCGGTCCGCCACGAATCCCCCATCCATAAGGTCATTCTAGTGCTCCACGTTGGCGGTTACGCCGTGCGCATGGAATGGAACTACTGGGTCCTTCCACCATCCGTGCTTCCACTTGTCGTCACCTTGACCGGCCCTTGGAACAGACCATAAACCTTAACCCCTACTTCTTCATTTAATCCTCTTCGTCCCGGTGGTGGCTGGTCGGTGCGCCAACTAGATCGTCAGATCGCTAGCTTGCCCTGCTGGCGCTTGGCGCTCAGATTGCGGCGGATGCCTACTCGGCCCCCCGCCACCTGAGCGAAAATATCGGCATGCTGCAAAAGCGACAGCCGGTCAAATCATCTGGTCCACCGGCGCGTTCCTACAAGCGTCTCCTGAACGAAGTAATTGGTCTCGTAGAGACCGGACGAACCACTACTGGCAGGGTAGTGAACCAAACGATGACGGCCACCTACTGGCTCGTCGGCCGCCAAATTGTGGAGCACGAGCAACAAGGCGCTTCTCGTGCCGGCTATGGCGACACCTTGATCGTGCGTCTCTCGACTGAGCTCACAAAGCGTTATGGGCGTGGCTTCTCGCGGCGAAACATAGCGCAAATGAAGGCATTCTACCTCTGGAAGCCAATTTTGCAGACACCGTCTGCAAAATTCGAAAACGCTCCTTCCCCAAACATTTTGCAGACACTGTCTGCAAAATTCAAATCCGATCCACTCCCCCTCCTCCCGCTTCCTTGGTCCCACTACAACCGCTTACTCTCGGTCGGCGACAGGACAGCGCGAGCGTACTATGAATCCGAAGCCACACGTGGTGGCTGGTCGGTGCGCCAACTAGACCGTCAAATCGCCAGCTTGGCTTACCAGCGCACGAAGGGCAAGTTGATTTCGCTACTCTGATTTGGCCCACTTCGATGGTTTGATTTGGCCCACCTTTGAAGACCCTGACTGGCATGTTTTGACAGGCTGGCAGGATGCAAAGGAGAGCCAAGATGGAGTTATTCGAGACGATCCGGCGGGAGTACGCGGCCGGGGAGAGGATACAAGGATTAGCGCGGAAGCACGGAGTGCACCGGCGGATGATCCGGCAAGCGCTCGGTAATGCGATACCGCCCGAGCGCAAGAAGGCGGAGCGGGAAGAGCCGAAGATCGGCCCGCTGAAGGCGGTCAT
>JANXUM010000562.1 GCA_025356215.1 Bryobacter sp.
TCCGGAGCCGCTCGACCAGTAGATCGCGGATCGCCTCGGCGTTGTCGACCGCGGTGAAGTTTCCCACGTGGCCCGAAGAGGGTGCCCCGTCTCCGCCAGAACCGCCACCGCCCGCTGACCGCACCTGAACATTCGCCAGCCCCAGTAAGCGCTCGAAAGGGTTTGCGCTGACACGGATCTCCTGAATGTTGGCGAAGGTCATCGTCATCTCTTGAAGCCAGACTACGCCACTGCGAATCCGTAGGCTGCGGTCTGTGACGATGTACCAACGCATCTCGTAATTCAGCCGCTGCAGAAAGTAAGTGACCGGGATCGACGCTAGGAAGACGATGACCGCGCCCGCTTTTACGGCCAATAGGATCGTGCTTAGTAGGGGCCGCAAGGGTTTAGGATTGGTGCCGGGGGCGAAGGCCACCAATAGAACTAAGGCGATGGCCAGGTTTGCCAGTCCCCACAGAATCAGCCGCCACACAAAGTAGTTTCGCCCGGCGTTGAAAACACGTACGGAAGCCTCCGCACCATCGGGGGCGTGCGGCTGGGCGGGCACGCGGACCCATCGCAGGACCAGGTTTTTGGCCCACTCGATGAGCGTCATACCCGAGGCCTCTCCACCAGAGCGCGAATCTCGCGCAACTCGCTGGCGATCTCGTGTAGAACCGTGGCCAATGGATCGGCCGCGTGCTCGGTTTGCTCATCGTGGGTGCCGCGCATGCGCGAGTAGAGGAAGTCCCGCATGCCCTCGGGATCTTCCATACCTTCGAGGGTCATGTTGCCGCTGGCAGAGCCGGAAGCGGTCTGGATCTCGATGCGGGCCAGGCCCAGCCAGCGCTCGATGAGATTCGATCGCAGATGAATGTCCTGGATGCGCGAATAGTTCAGCAGGACTTCGCGCCGGAAAAGGATGCCCCACTGCATGTGGATCCCGTCGGTATCGAAGCGATAGCGCATGGTGTGGAAGCGGAAGTAGAGATAGGGAAAGAGGAAAGGGAAGGCGACGTTGGCGGTGATGGCTTGCAGTAAGTAGTAAGTGAGCAGGCTTTCGCGAGGCCGCTCGATGGCCACGATGTGGGGCGGAATCGGCGCAGAGAGCATTCCTCAGTGTAGGGGTTAACGGTTTGCTACAACACCTGGTGTTTCTCGCATCGAACTGCCGAAAATCGGTGATTTGTTAGACTGCGGGTATGGTGTCAGCGACGGAGTTGCGCGGTTTGAAGGGCCATGCACGGATTGACGCGCGGAGCTTGGCTATGTACCGGGCTGTCGCTGAGAAGCTGCGGCGGTCACCTGAGTTGCTTGCGATTGCTCATGATAATTTGCAGCGCTGGTTGGCGACGGCGGGGCGGTCGCAGCCTTATCTCGATGCGTGGGGGGAGTTGTTAAAGCTGCCGCTTGAAGAGTTGTTTGTGGTGATGGTGGAAGAAAGCGAAAAGATGACGGCGATGCGGCAGGCGGGTCCGTTTGCTGGTGTACTAAGTCCGAAAGAACGGTGGGAGATCTATGACGCGTTTGCAGTTGGAGCATCTGATACGGGCAGCCTCGACCATCGCGGATGATTCGGACATTGTGGTCATAGGGAGCCAGGCGATTCTTGGGCAGTACCCTGACCCGCCTGCGGAATTTCTTGTGTCCAAGGAAGCGGATGTGTTTCCTCGGAATCACCCGGAACGCGCTGAATTGATCGATGGATCGATTGGGGAAGGGTCGCCCTTTGAAAAGGTGTACGGGTATTACGCGCATGGCATTGGCCCTGAGACTGCGGTGCTGCCGGAGGGGTGGCAGGACAGGTTGATTGTGATCTCAAACCCAAATACGCTTTCTGTTCGGGGATGGTGTCTCGAGGTGCATGACCTGGCGATTGCGAAGTTGGTTGCGGGTCGAGAGAAGGATCTTGATTTTGTGGAGGGCTTGCAGCGGCATGCCATGGGGCGAGTAGATGTTTTGCGGGAACGTTTGGCTTCGACGCCGACGGATAGCAAAGTGAGGAATCTTGTGGCGGCGAGGATTACTCGATTCTTCGGGGCCGCCGCAGTGGGGGCAGTGTAATTAGCTGTAATTAGCACGGGATCCTCAGCCCGCCGACGCGTTGACCGTGGTTCAGATCTTCGGTGTAAACCACATCGCAGCCAAGCGCGATTGCGGCCGCAACGATCGCGCTGTCCCAAAGCGAAAAGGCATGTGATTTCGCTACTCTGATTTGGCCCACTTCGATGGTTTGATTTGGCCCACCTTTGAAGACCCTGACCGGCATGTTTTGACAGGCTGGCAGGATGCAAAGGAGAGCCAAGATGGAGTTATTCGAGACGATCCGGCGGGAGTACGCGGTCGGGGAGAGGATACAAGGATTAGCGCGGAAGCACGGAGTGCACCGGCGGATGATCCGGCAAGCGCTCGGTAATGCGATACCGCCCGAGCGCAAGAAGGCGGAGCGGGAAGAGCCGAAGATCGGCCCGCTGAAGGCGGTCAT
>JANXUM010000564.1 GCA_025356215.1 Bryobacter sp.
CATCGGTGACTTAAGATTTAGTCGCCAAACCGAATCCAAGCACCATGGAGACGGCCCTGATGAATGACAGTTCGCATCCGATTCTAATGCAATTCTCGCAGTTGTTTCAGATGGAACTGTTTCCGCCTCTGGAGCGCGAAGTGGGCGAGTTGAGCAAGCCCGCGCAACTGTTGAAAAGGCCCTGACGATGACGCACCTGGATCGCTTCGTCCACAAACAGTTTATGGGCCGACCGCAGGAAGACCGGCGCGCTCTGATAACGGCCTTCCTGGCCAAAGCGATCTACAACTTCGCGACCACTCGCCAACTCCTGGAGCGGCTTCAGGCCGATGACCAACTCCGGCGGCTGTGCGGATGGAACAGCGCATCGGCCGTACCGAGCGAAAGCACTTTCTCGCGCGCCTTTGCCGATTTCTCGCGCCGCCGCTTGCCTGAGCGCATCCACGAAGCGCTGGTCCGGTTGACGCATCAGAACATTTCTTTCTAAAAGGCGTGCGGGGATCTTCAACGGGACCGCGCGCTCTTCTACGAGAACGCAATGAACATCCCTCCCGGCACCATTTACACCGTCACGGACGGCCTCAATATCGGACGCATTCTAATGCTGGAACAGAGCCACACGCTGGCCGGCAAGGAGATGCAGGGCATCTGGAATCTGCACCATAGCAGCACCGGGCACTTGCTGATGGATCGCAAGGGATCTTGGGCGATCTCCTTTATGGCGATGCTGGGGATTGGGTCGACGATCACGTTCTACAACGAGCGGGGAAAACCGCTGATGATCTTGAATGCGAGCGGGTCGGAACGTTTGAATGGCAACGGCTACATCTATGGGCCGGTGGGAAACCGGGGCTGCCGCGTTAAGGGCTACGCGAATCTGCCATTGATTGCTTTTGACAAGATGTGGTTCGGATTTGCGATGAAGTGGGGCGGGCAATTGGGGCCGGTAGGGGTGGATCTGGCACTGGGAGCGCTGATGAATGTAGAAACGCGCCAGACGGCGACCGTGCAATTGCAGACAGTCAAGGGTGGTTTGGGATTGGGAGGATCGGCGTCGTTAACCGCGATTCTGGCATTTGGGTTTAAGACGGCGCAGTCGATGAACGGGGCGACCAGTAGCGGCTTCGACTTTGCGTTGTCGTTGGGACAAAAGTGGGATGGAATCTTGAAAAACATGGAGAACTCCCCCAATTGGCCGAGTTTGCTGGGCAAGTTCCCCGACGTCTGCCGCTACATGGAGGATGCCGCCGTGGTGGCGAAGGGCTTTCGCCGGATTGAGAAATTTGGGAACTGGGGGAAGATCCTGGCTTCGTTTTCCAATGTGCCGACGGGGGACAGTACTTTCGTCGCGTTCGATGTGCCATGGGCCGGCAAGGGGTTGGAGGTTGGGGTGACCTACAACTGGACGACAATCATCAACGTGGATGGGATCGACGCGCCGGGAGCGGTTGGGGCGAAGGTGCCGGGCGCCAGTGGGGCCTACAGCGCGACCCGGCCAGTTCCAACCTCGACGCCGCGCGGACTGGGGCGGCGGGACTGGTAGCTTACTCGACCACAGGCAAATAAACCCAGAAGGTGGAGCCACCCTCGGGCGCGATTTCCACTTAAATCCGTCCGCCGTGGCCTTGCGCCACCGATTGTGCCAACGAAAGCCCCAACCCGCTTCCGCCGTGGGTCCTAGCCCGGTCGGCCTGATAAAAGCGATCGATTCACTCACAATCTAAATCTATATTCCCCATAGTCTCAATAACTTAAGGCTACAGCCCCCATCCCGCCCCACCGCGCCATGCGATTCCTAGAGTCGACCGTAAACCCAATACTTCAACGCTCGACAAGGATTCCAATATGCCAACCGACAAGCAAATCGCTGCCTCCCGGCGCAATGGCCGCAAATCTCAAGGCCCCAAAACCAGCGAGGGCAAATTCCGCTCCGCGCTCAACTCCCTCCGCCACGGCGCTTACGCCACCCACTACATTCTCAGCACGGAAGACCCCAAGGTCTTCCGCAACTTCGCCAATGACCTCGTCAACGAAACTCGCCCCAACTCCGCCGCCGAGCTCGAAATCGTCGATCAAATGATCTGCAATGCCTGGCACCGCCGCCGTCTCAGCGCCCTCCTCACCCAGCGCGTCAACAACGCGATCGATCAGCTCGCAAAGACCGAATCCCTTCCCGTCCCCGAACTCAACGTCCGCGCCTACGAACTCCTCGAAACCGAAAAACCCAGCTTCGCCCACCAGGAACTTCTCGAACTCCGCTTCGGCACCGCCTTCCAACGCTCCCTCGCCCGCCTCCAAAGCTCCCGCGCTTACGACGCCAAAATGTCCCAAAATCAGGCAAAAAGAAGGAACGAACCCAGCAACACCCTAACCCCCTTGGCTAGAGCAGCTTAGAGGCCCAAAAAACGTACGAAAAACAAAAGAAAATTGACAATCGGATGAAAACTCTTTACCCTTGCTCTAATCCGTCGCACGCCTCGTCCGCCGCGCCCTCTCCG
>JANXUM010000587.1 GCA_025356215.1 Bryobacter sp.
AGCTTAAACCGCTCGGTGAGCGTGAAGTTCTTTGACAGACCCAGGTCCACCTGATAAAAAGCAAATCCGCTCGATATGTTGCGTCCCGCGTTCCCAAACGGTTGGTCGTAGTTGGGTATGGACACGTTGGCCCGATTCAGGTAGCTGGTGACGCTTCGCTGCGATTCCGCTGTGAGCGGATCGCCGGAGATATTCGGACGAAAAGTGTTGAATCCAAGCAGCGTCAGAAACGGGGCCACCTGGCTCCGTGCGGCCGCCGTATAGCTCATCGTAAAAGGCTCACCCGCCCGCAGGTTCACGATTGAATTGATTTGCCAACCTCCGATTGTCGCGTCCACGGCGCGATTCGCGCCGCTCAGCAATCGACGCCCCCGCCCAACCGGGATCTCGTACACAAGGCTCGTAATGTTGTTGAACTTGCGGTTGTAATTCGATATCCCCTTGTCCGCCGCGATGTTGTAGATATTCTGGAAGCTCGTTGAATTGCCGTTGCTGTTGTCAAATGCCTGGCTCGAATTGTCCAGTGCCTTGGCCCAGGTAAAACTATTCAAGAAATAAAGACCCGCCTCGCTGCGCTTTTCTACCCGCGCTTGCAAACCGTGATAGTTCGAAAACCCGTTGGCTAGCGTGCCCGAGATGGAACTGTAAGCAAGATTGGGGCGCCTGTCTTCGATGTTCAGGTTTTCACCAAGCGCGTTTGGCCGCGCCTGATTGATGTCGTTAATCGTTGCCAAATTGTCAGCCTTGTTGCCTACATAGGCAAGGTCCAGCAAGATCCCCATCGGCAACTCGCGTTGAACCGAAACGAACCAGCTCTTCACCGTGCCCCACGGGGAGTCCGGGTCAATGTACTGCACCGTACTCTTGCGCGGGTCGAACTTCTCGGGGGACGTGAAGTCCGCCGGAAAGCCCTGCTGCGTATTCAAGAAGCCAGGCGATCCTGGGCTTTGCGACGCGCTCGCCAGAACGAAACGTGGCGCGTTGTAGGCCAAGTAGCTCGTGCCCGTCCGATTGAAGCTGTTAAAGCCCACACCGTATCCGCCGCGCAAAACCGTCTTCGGCAACACCGTCCACGCCAAGCCCAACCGCGGCGCAATATTGTTCGTGTCCAGATGCACACGACTGCGATCGAAGAACGATCCCGCCTTGGCTTTGATAATCGTGTTGGTCTTCGGGTCCCAACTCGACAGCAGATTGTCCCGCTCATAGAACGGCGTGGCTAGCTCATAGCGCACTCCCAGATTCAGGGTCAGCTTTGAACTCAATTTGAAATCATCCTGGAAGTACGTAAACAAAGATTGCTGCCGATGATTCACTAAGCCCGGATTGACAAGCTGGTACGTGTTACGCGCGCCAAAAAGAAAATCTGCCAGACTGTACAAGCCTTGCGTCGCCGCCGTAGCGGTCGATCCGGTCGGAACTGAAAACAACCCCGTGTAAGTGTTGCGTCCAATCATTGGGCTTACGTCCAACGTTTCCACCCCCAGCCATTGGTACTCAATTCCCGTCTTTAGCGTGTGCCGCCCGGCGATCCGCGTGTAATTCACCTTCGGGTTCCATAACCTTGGGTGTTGAAATTGCGGGCTCGTCGCCTGGCGGCCGAGCGAGGTGAAGCTCACCAGTGTTTCGGCGCTAATGCCGCCCGTGTACCGCTTGTCCGTCGGGAGCCCCGGAATGCCGAATAGCTCAAACAGGCTCGGCCCGCCGATCAGCGGTGGATCCTTGCCCGCCTCTGAGCTCGAGTAGCCCAACCGTGCCTCGAGGATCGAGCTCTGCGTGATCGTCCAAGTCAGTCCGCCAGCGAACGATGTCAACGGCACCTTCTGAAAACCATTGCCGTTGCCGCCGGCCAAGCCGATTCCCAACGTCCCCGGATCAAACACATCGAATCGGCTCTTGCTGAAACGAAAGAAGCCACGAACACGGTCAGTGAAGTATTGGTCCGCCTTGAAGTCGCCTTTGTCTCGGTAGTCTGTAACTCTGCGTAGTGACTGAAAGTTATTCGCGGCGGCGGCGCTGGTGTTATCGGGAAGCGAAGCCAGCACTCCCTTGGCATAGGGAATGACCGCGCTCGAGGGAATCACACCATCGGAGTAGATCGCGCCCGTGAAGGGATTCCGGATCGGCACACCGAGCGATCCCGACCGTTGGGTCGCATTCGGCAGCGTCGCGTAGGCAACCGACGAGTTCACCTCCCGGTAGCCTTCGTAGTCCAGGAAGAAAAAGGTTCGATTGCGAATGACCGGCCCTCCCAGCGAAAAGCCAAATTGGTTCTGATTCTGAATCGGACGCCCGGTCGCCGGCTTAAAGAAACCGATCGCGTTCAGTTGCGTATTTCTGAAAAACTCCCATGCCGCGCCGTGAAACTGGTTCGTCCCTCCCCGCAAGCTCGCGTTCACCGTCGCCCCGCCAGCGCGCCCGTATTCGGCGCTCATGTTGTTCGTGATCACTCGAAATTCCGCCACGGCGTCCGGCGGCGGCTGCACAACCTGATTTGAAAAGCCCTGATTGGAAGTACCGAAGTAGTTGTTATCCAGGCCGTCCAGCAAAAAGTTGTTCGCGGTACTCCGCAGCCCGTTGACGCTGAACGAAGCCTCTCGTTGCGCCGATCCAACCCCCGAGCTCGGCGTTCGGACGATACCCGTGCTGAGGTAGATCAACTCCGAGTAAGCCCTACCTGCCAGCGGCAGTTCCTTGATCTGGGCGGCTGCTATCGTTTGTCCGCGGTCCGAGCTGTCGGCCTGGAGGATTGCTGCTTCCGCACTTACGACAACGCTGGACTGCACCGTACTGACTTCAAGCTTGAAATCCACTCGTTGGCGGGCCCCGATCGCCACTTCAAATTCCTTGCTCGACTGCGGGCTGAACCCCGCCTTCTCCACGCGCAGCCGATAGCGCCCAATCGGAAGCGACAGGAACTCGTAAGTACCAGCCTCGCTTCCCCGGACCGAGACTCGGACGCCTTTGGCCACGTCTTCGATCGCAACAGTCGCTCCCGCCAGCGGTGCGTTGGACGCATCCACAACGGTCCCC
This sequence comes from Bryobacter sp., assembly GCA_025356215.1. Taxonomy (GTDB): domain Bacteria; phylum Acidobacteriota; class Terriglobia; order Bryobacterales; family Bryobacteraceae; genus Bryobacter. The sequence goes on from JANXUM010000587.1 coordinate 3,034, forward strand.
AGTACGGTCGCACCATCAAATTGTCCAAAGGCCGGAACGCTCCCGGCAAGCGTCAAAATCACCGAGCCCACCAACACTAAAAGCTTTTGCATTGCCACCAGAAATAGCAAGCCTACATGTCGAATAAATCAACGTTTAGTTACGAATCGATGCACGCGCATTTTGCCCTGAATGTGCGATTGTAAAAGGACGGCACAAGCCCATGCGGCCAAAGCGAAGCATCCTCACTCTCAACGGCGGGTCGTCGAGTATCCGCTTCGCCCTCTTCTCGCTCGACGGCGAAGAGCCTACTCGATGGGCCTCCGGCAAGCTTGACGGTATTGGTGGTGCCCGTCAGTCGCTCAGCCTCCGTGACTCTCCCACCGCCGCACCGCGCGTCGTCGCCCTCCCCGCCAATGCCACCTTGCTGGATTGGTTTGATCAGGAGTTTGGCTTCGATGGTATCGTCGCCGCCGGGCACCGCGTCGTCCACGGCATGCGCCGCGCCGCCCCCGAGATCGTTACCGGCGACTTACTAAGTGACCTGAGTACATACTGCGGCTTCGATCCCGAGCACTTACCCGGGGAGATCGCTCTCATGGAAACCCTCCGCCGCCGCATGCCGAACCTGCTCCAGGTCGCCTGCTTCGATACCGCCTTCCACCGCGATATGCCTGCGGTCGCGCGAACCCTTTCGCTCCCTCGCTCTTTCCAGAAGCAGGGCCTCGAGCGCTACGGCTTCCACGGCCTCTCTTACACCTACCTTTCACGAGAACTTGAGCACCTGGCCGGGGCGTCCGACGCCAACGGTCGTGTCATCCTGGCTCACCTCGGCAGCGGCTCCAGCATGGCCGCAATGCGCGACGGAAAAAGCATCGACACGACGATGGGCTTTACCCCAGCCGGCGGCCTTCCGATGGGCACTCGCGCCGGAGACATCGATTCTGGCCTCGCCGCCTATCTGGTGGGTCCAGGCGGTCTCACCCCTACCGCCTTTGCCCGCATGGTCCACCACGAATCCGGTCTTCTCGGCGTCTCCGCCACAAGTGCAGACATGCGCGATCTTCTAGACAATGAATCCCACGACCCGCGCGCAGCCGACGCAGTCAACCTCTTTTGCTATCAGGCGCGCAAGCAGATTGGCGCGTTTGCCGCCGTCCTTGGTGGCGTCGACACCGTGGTGTTTGCGGGCGGAATCGGCGAGAATTCACCAGAGATCCGGCGTCGGATCTGCCTGGGCCTGGGCTTCCTCGGCCTCGTCGTGGATGCCCCAAGTAACACCGCCAACGCGCCGGTGATCTCCCCTCCCAACGCGCCGGTTAGGATCCGTGTCATTCCCACCGACGAGGAATCGGTGATCGCCGAAGCCGTCTTGACTACAATCAACAAACTCCCAAAGGACAAGCCGAATGGATGAATGGAAGCTCTTAAATGCCTGGTGGCGTGCCGCCAACTACCTCTCCGTCGGGCAGATTTATCTGCTCGATAACCCCTTGCTTCGTGAGCCACTGGAACTCCACCACATAAAGCCTCGCCTCTTGGGACACTGGGGCACAACACCCGGCCTGAACTTTATCTACGCTCATCTCAATCGCCTGATCAAGCTCCAGGACCTCAACATGATCTATGTTACGGGTCCCGGGCACGGTGGCCCTGGGCTGGTAGCAAACACTTACTTGGAAGGGACTTACACGGAGTTATACCCGGGCATTTCCGCTGATCTCCGCGGCATGAAGCGCCTGTTCAAGCAATTTTCGTTTCCCGGCGGCATCCCCAGCCACGTCGCGCCCGAAACTCCCGGTTCCATCAACGAGGGCGGGGAACTCGGCTACTGCCTCACCCACGCTTACGGTGCCGTCTTCGATAATCCCAGTCTCATTGCAGCCTGCGTCGTCGGTGACGGTGAGGCTGAAACCGGTGCTCTGGCCGCAAGTTGGCATTCCAACAAATTCCTCAACCCGGTCCATGATGGTGCGGTCCTCCCCATCCTCCACCTCAACGGCTATAAAATCGCTAATCCCACCGTTCTTGCCCGCCTTCCCCACGCCGAACTGGAGCAACTCTTTCGCGGTTACGGCTACAACCCCTACTTTGTCGAAGGCGACGACCCCGCCTTGCTCCACCCTGCCATGGCATCCGCGCTCGAAGCCTCGCTCGCTGAGATTCATTCGATCCAAACCGATGCCCGCGCCCGTGGTTTTACAAAGCGCCCCATCTGGCCCATGATCATCCTTCGCACGCCGAAAGGCTGGACCGGCCCCCGCTTTGTTGACGGCCTTCCTGTCGAGAACACCTTCCGCTCCCACCAGGTGCCGCTCTCAGAACTGGCTTCACACCCCGGCCATATCCAGCTTCTCGAGACCTGGATGAAGAGCTATAAGCCGGAGGAGTTATTCACTGCTGAAGGCCACCTTGTCGCCGAGCTCGCCGCCCTCGCCCCCGTCGGGATACGTCGAATGTCCGCCAACCCCCACGCTAACGGCGGCGTCTTTCTCAAAGATCTCGACATGCCCGACATCCGCGCCTCTGCCGTCGCAGTTCCCTCTCCGGGCACTGTCGTGGCCGAAGGAACCCGCGTCGCCGGTGCCTTCCTGCGCGACATCATGAAACTCAATTGGGACCGCCGCGACTTCCGCGTCTTCGGCCCTGACGAGACCGCCTCCAACCGCCTCACGCCTCTGTTTGACATCACTGCCCGCACCTCAACCGCCGAAATCCTCCCCATCGACGATCATGTCTCTCCCGACGGCCGCGTCATGGAGGTGCTCAGCGAGCATCTCTGCCAAGGCTGGCTCGAAGGCTACCTTCTTACTGGCCGTCACGGCCTCTTCTCTTGCTACGAGGCTTTCATCCACATCGTCGGATCCATGTTCAATCAGCACGCCAAGTGGCTCAAAGTAACTCGCAGCATTCCCTGGCGTCGCCCCATCGCCTCTCTCAATTACTTACTCACCTCCCATGTGTGGCGGCAAGATAACAACGGATTCAGTCATCAGGACCCCGGCTTCATCGATCACGTTGCCAACAAAAAGTCCGATGTCGTCCGTGTCTATTTGCCACCTGACGCCAACACCCTGCTTTCCGTGATGGACCACTGCCTTCGTAGCCGCAATTACGTCAACGTCATCGTCGCCGGAAAACAACCTGAATTGCAATGGCTCGATATTGAGTCCGCCATCAAGCACTGTGCCTCCGGCCTCGGTATCTGGGACTGGGCCAGCAATGATCAGGGCGGGGAACCAGACGCGGTCATGGCCTGCGCCGGCGACGTCCCTACACTCGAAGCCCTGGCCGCCGTCAGCCTCCTCCGCACGCATGTTCCCGATCTCAAGATCCGCTTCGTCAACGTCGTCGATTTGATGGTACTGCAGCCGCAAAGCGAACATCCCCATGGCATCTCTGACAACGATTTCGATTCCATTTTCACCCCGGACAAGCCTGTGATCTTTGCCTATCACGGCTATCCTACACTGATCCATCGCCTTACTTACAGACGCACAAATCACGGCAACATCCACGTCCGCGGTTATAAGGAAGAAGGTACCACGACCACGCCCTTCGACATGACGGTCTTGAATGACCTCGATCGCTTCCATCTCGCCGGTGATACGGTCGACCGGGTGGCCCGGCTCCGTGATAGCTCCGGTCATTTCAAACAATTCCTGCGAGACAAATTGATCGAGCACCGCCAGTACGTCAACCTCCACGGAGAAGACATGCCCGAAATCCGAAACTGGACTTGGACCGCGTGAACTTCTGGGACACGCCGCTAGCCGACCTTCTTCTCTCGGTTAATGCCTGTCCCGAAGGTTTGACTTCCGCCAAGGTTGAAGCTCGCCGTCGCGTCCACGGTCCCAACAGCCTGGCCAGTGAATCCCGCTACGCGGCGCTGCTCGCATTCTTGCGTCTTTTCGCCAACCCGCTCGTCGTCATCCTACTGGCAGCGAGCGCCATTTCTCTCGCCCTCGGCAATTCAGCCAGCGGAGTCATCATCATCTCGATGGTTCTGCTTAGCGTCTTGCTGAACTTCTTCATGGAGTTTCAGGCACGGCACGCCGCCGCAGAAATTCAGAAGCAAGTTGCCATCACGGCGGCAGTTTTGCGCGACGGTCGCGAAATCGAAATTCCGATTGCCGGTATCGTCCCGGGCGACATCGTACGGCTCAACGCTGGCGATCTCATCCCCGCCGATGGACGCATCCTGAGCGCCAAGGACCTTCGCGTGCGTGAGTCATCTCTAACGGGCGAATCCCTCGCGGTTGAGAAGACGGCGGCTGACCTCCCCAACGCCGTCCACTCTCTAGCCGACGCCACCAATAGTCTCTTCCTGGGCACCTCTGTCCAAACCGGCCTTGCCGAAATGGTGGTCATTCGCACTGGGGCCAAGACGGCGATGGGGGCAATTGCCGCTCGCCTCGCCGCACGCCCTCCAGAGACCGAATTTGCCCGCGGCATCCGCCTCTTCGGAAGCATGATCACACGCGTCATCATGCTGCTCGTTTTCTTCGTCCTGCTTGTCAATATTGCCCTGCACCGCCCGCTGCTCGAATCCTTTCTTTTCGCGGTTGCCCTGGCCGTCGGCATGACTCCGGAGTTGATGCCGATGATCGTCACCGTCACCTTGGCAAAAGCCGCCCGCCGCATGACGCTTAAGAAGGTCCTGGTCAAGCAGCTCGCCGCAATCGAAGACTTCGGGAGCATCGACATCCTATGCAGTGACAAGACCGGCACCCTCACAGAAGGCGAGATTGTGCTCGACCGGCACGTCGACGTCGATGGAAATGACGACGACAACGTCCTCCGCCTCATCTATCTCAATAGTTACTTTCAGGCCGGCATCAAAAGCCCGCTCGACGACGCGATCCTTAAACACGACCGCCCGAAGATCACCGAATACGAGAAGGCCGACGAGATCCCCTTCGACTTCAATCGTAAGCGTTTGTCAGTCGTGGCCCGCCACGCCGGAGAATTCCTGCTGATCTCCAAGGGCGAGGCCGAAAGCGTTTTCGGAGTTTGCCAAACCGTAATGATCGGCGGCGCTCCTCTTCCTTTCGACGATACCCGCCGTGCGCAGGCCGCCGCCACCTTCGAGCGCTTAAGCGCGGATGGTTTTCGTGTCCTCGGCGTCGCTGTGCGCACCGTTCCCAGGCAGGACGCTTACTCTTCGGCCGACGAGCGCGATATGAGTCTCGCCGGCTTCGCCGCATTTCTTGATCCCCCCAAGGAGGGCGTCTCCGCCGTTCTCGCCGACCTTAGGCGCAACGGCGTCGCCGTCGTGATCATGACTGGCGACAATCAGTTCGTAACTCAAAAAGTCGCTCGCGACGTTGGCCTGTCTGTGGATAAGATACTCACCGGTGCCGATGTCGATACGCTCGACGACGCCGCTCTCGCCTACCAAGCGGAAAACGGTGCCATCTTCGCGCGCGTTTCCCCGGAGCAAAAGAACCGCGTCATTCTTGCCCTTAAATCGCGGGGCCACGTCGTCGGATACATCGGCGACGGCATCAACGACGCGCCCTCCCTGCATAGCGCTGATGTCGGCATCTCCGTCATGAATGGCGTTGAAGTGGCGAAAGACGCCGCCAAGATCATCCTTCTCGAAAAAGATCTCTCGGTTTTGAACGATGGCATCGTCGAGGGCCGCCGTTGCTTCGCCAACATCATGAAATACATCGTGATGGGTACCAGCTCCAACTTCGGCAACATGTTCAGCATGGCCGCCGCTTCGCTCTTTCTGCCCTTCTTGCCCATGCTGCCAACGCAAATCCTCTTGAATAACTTCCTATACGACTTATCGCAAGTTAGTATTCCCGGCGACAACGTCGACGCCGCTCTCTTGCGTGAGCCCAAGCGGTGGCAAATCGGCTTCGTCCGGCAGTTCATGACGATCATCGGCCCACTCAGTTCAATTTATGACTTCCTTACCTTCGGCATCCTTCTCTGGGGTTTCGGCGGCTTCGATAAACCCGCCGTCTTCCACACCGGTTGGTTTGTCGAATCGCTGCTCACCCAGACGTTGGTTGTCTTCGTGATCCGCACACGCGGCAACCCGTTCAAGAGCCTCCCCAGCCGTGCTCTCACGATAACGATCCTTATGATCGCGACGATCGCCGTCTTGCTGCCCTACACGCCGCTGGGCACAGTCCTCGGATTCACGCCGCTGCCCTGGACGCTGCTCGTTGTCCTCGTCGCTCTTACGGCCACCTATCTGCTGCTGGTGCAGGGCGTCAAAACCTGGTTCTACCGCCGTCACGCATTGCTCTAGTCCAGCTTCTTAACGCCAGCAAATTTCTCGATCAGCTTCTTCAGCCCATAACCAGCAAAGTTGACAATCAATTTGGCGTCGTCTCCGTCCCCTTCACGGCGCACAACAGTCCCCTTGCCATAGCGCGCATGCATAACGGTTGACCCGGTTCGGATGCCGCTTGGGGGCGCGTTCTGTTGCCTCGCCGGGACAAAGCCCTTCGCTGCGGGCCTGGCCATCTGCGGCGGTGCTGCGGGCCTGATAACAGGAGCCGGATTCGGTGCCGCCACGGGACGCGCCGGAGCCGCGGTCGGCTTCGCCGGGGCCTTCGTCTCCCAGGGAGCCTCGTCCCCAAACAGCGACGCGTTCACCGGCGCGGCGGGCTTCACTGGCGCAACCGGTTTCGGAGGCAACACAGGCTTCGGGGGCGGAGCAGGAGGCGCAGGCGGATTCGGTGCCCGCATTGTCGGCCGCACCGTAGAAGCCGAGTTACCCGCCCCAAAAAACTGATTGATGTTCTCCGCGTTCGCCGATGGCCGCGATCCATAGCTGTACTTTCGCACCGTGTCGCGCGCTTCCCACTGTTCCGCGCTCAAGTCAATCTGCGGCACCACCGACAGCCGTGACAGCCGCTCCGTATAGGGCTCCGGAACCTCGCGGATAAATCGCGACGTCAACGCCGGCTCCGGCATGCCCCCGCCATACTTGCGACGCATCCGGGCCCAAGTCATGAACAATTGCTGCCGTGCCCGCGTCATGCCCACATAGCAAAGCCGCCGCTCTTCTTCCATCTGGTTATCGTCCACCAGTGCCCGGGAGTGCGGAAATAATCCCTCTTCCAGCCCCGCAATGAACACGATCGGAAACTCCAACCCCTTGGCGTTGTGCATCGTCAACAACGAAATCTGAGCCTGCTCGTTCACTTGGTCCGCGTCGCTCACCAGCGCCGCGTGATCGAGAAAATCTCCGATCGATTCTCCGCGCTCCGCCGCTTCCGCCGCCGCGTTGATCAGTTCGTTCAAATTGGCGATCCGGCCCTCGTTCTCCGGTGCCGGATTCTCCTCCAGCGACTTGATGTAACCCGTACGCGTCAGTAACTCTTTGAGTAAGTCGCGCACGTTCGCCGTCTCCAACGTGTCGCGCAATTCAAGGATGATCCGCCGGAATGCCTCCAGCGCCGCCTCCGCCCTCGATCCCAGCGAGTGCGCCGCGATCATCTTCTCCGTCGCCTCCCACAGGCTGATCGAATTCGACTGCGCAAACGCGTCTACTTGGTCCAGCGTCGTTTTCCCGATGCCCCGCGCCGGCGTATTCACCACCCGCAAAAATGCGATCGAATCCCCGGGATTCACAATCAGCTTCAAGTAACTTAGCGCGTCTTTGATTTCCGCCCTCTGATAGAAGCTAAGTCCCCCAACCACGTTGTACTTGCGGCCGTATCTCCGCAACGCCTCTTCAATCTGCCGCGATTGAAAGTTCGTCCGGTACAGAATCGCGATCTGCGCGCTACGATCCCGGTCCAAGGTCTTATCGATCCGATCGGCAATCCACAACGCCTCGTTCTCCCCGTCCATCGCCTCATAAAGGCCAATTTTCGGCCCGGCCGTCTGCTCCGTCCACAGGTTCTTGCCTTTGCGCTGCAGATTGTTCGCCACCACCGCGCTGGCCGCTTCAATGATGTTCTTTGTCGACCGGTAATTCTGCTCCAGGCGAATGATCTTCGCTCCCGGATAATCCCGCTCAAAATCCAGAATGTTCCGGATATCCGCGCCGCGCCAACTGTAGATCGATTGATCCTCGTCGCCCACCGCCACCACGTTCCCGTGCGACTCGCTCAGCAGCCGCATCAGTTCATATTGGCTCCGGTTCGTGTCCTGATACTCGTCCACCATCACAAATTGGTAGCGCCGGTTGTACAACTCTCGCAACGTCGCGTCGTGCCTCAGTAGCCGTACACTCTCCAGGAGCAAATCGTCAAAGTCCACGGCGTTGGCCTGCCGCAATCGCGCTTCGTATTGCTCATAAATCACCGCCATCCGCGACGCCTTCGGGTCCTTGGCGTTCTTGTGCAGGTCCTGCGGCGCCTCGTGGTGGCTCTTCGCGCTCCCAATCCGCGACAGCGCCGCGCGGTACTGCATGAATTTTTCGTCCAAGCCCAATCCCTTGAAGATCTGCTTAATCAACATCATCTGGTCGTCGTCGTCGTAGATGTTGAACTGGCGCGTAAACCCGTGCCGTAAATCTGCCAGCCGGTCCCCGTCCCGCCGCAACAACCGCACACAAAACGAGTGAAAGGTCGATACAAACGGCGTATCGTAATTTTCCCCTGTCGACGCCAGCAACTGATGGATTCGCTCCTTCATCTCGCGCGCTGCTTTGTTCGTAAACGTAACAGCTAAGACCGCGTACCCAGGCACCGCGTGGGCATGCACCAGATTCGCCATCCGGTGCGTAATCACTCGGGTCTTGCCGGATCCAGCCCCGGCCAGAATTAGCAGCGCACCTTCGCCGTGTGCCGCCGCTTCACGTTGTGAGGGATTCAACCCATCGAGAAAGTCCATTGGAATGAGAGGTTTAGCGCAAGTCGATCACCTCCGCTTCACTCTTTCCAGTCTAGCATGACTGGAAAAAACCACCTTCAACCCCATTCCTACTCGAAATAGTATATGACCAAATACCCAAAAAAGAGGGTATATATCACCCGCAAACTAGACTGACACTACCCCCTTATGGGGTCTTGAGTACCAGGCAATGTACTAGTACAAAGGACATATGCGACGTAGTAATACCTCCCCACTACCCCAGACTCCCCCCCGGATGCTAGACGCTCAGAAGGAACTGAACCGCCTGCACCGGAGACGCATCGCTCTCATTAACCTCATCCGCTCCGTCGAAGAGTACCTGATGGTCACCGACGCCCATGACACTTTACTCACCGAGTCCGCACCGTTGGCCACAACCCAGAAGAAGCCAAATCTTCGCGTGGTTTACGCGCGAACGATCAAAGAGCTGATGGCTTAATGCAAGACTCCCAGTTTCCCTAGCGGCCAGTACACAAACACCGCCTTACCGTAGATGTATTCGCGTGGAACCGTCCCCCAGCTTCGCGAATCGTTCGACGCGCTGCGGTGGTCTCCCATGACGTAGTACTGGCCCTCGCCAACGTGCAGTTTTGGGGCACTGATCCGGTCCTGAAACTCGGCGGGCACATAGTTTTCTTCAATCATCTTGCCGTTCAGCAGCACCGTGCCCTCGATCACTTCCACCCAATCCCCTGGCAGCCCGATCACTCGCTTGATGTACGATTTCGATGTGTCGCCGGGGTAGAGAAAAACCACCATGTCCCCGTGCTGGATGTCCTCAAACCCAAAGCGGTACGTGAACTTGTTGATAAAGATACGCTCCTGATCTGAGAGCGCCGGCATCATCGATGTGCCTTCCACTTTCACCGGCTGATACAAAAAGAGTATGATCGCCACCGCAATCAGCACGCTGAGCACCAGATCGCGCAAAAAGAATCCTGGGCCGTTCGACGGCTGCGGTGTGGGGGCGACTGTTTCTACGCTCGTATCCTGCACCAGATGATCCTACAACGTCTCAGACGTGATGTGTGCGCAAAAGATTTCAGTACCAAAACTCCTTGCCGGTGATCAGCTTCGCCACCGCCGGTACCGGCAGCCCTCCCGCCTCCAGCACCGCCTTGTGATACGTGGCCAAATTAAAGCGCTCCCCCTGCGCCTGCTTGGCGATCTCGCGCATCCGCACATGGTCCCGCCATCCCGCAAAGTAAGTCACCAGTTGAACGCTCGATAGCTTCGCCCGTTGCAGCTTCGCCAACGCCTCTTCGGTCTCTTGAAAGGTCTGGCCCACCATCAACGCCATCGCCTCCTCGTCAGTCATCCTTCCGGTCTGCAGCCGGATGTC
>JANXUM010000011.1 GCA_025356215.1 Bryobacter sp.
CACGCGGGCATCGCCACGCAAATGGTGGTTGAGCGGCAGATGGCAAAGGAGGGCCTCACCAAGCGGGAGCTCGGTCGCGAAAAGTTCGAAGAGCGAGTTTGGCAATGGAAGGCCGAATCCGGCGGCAACATCGTTCGCCAGATGAAGACGGTGGGTGTCAGTTGCGATTGGACGCGCGAGCGATTCACGCTTGACCCGGGCCTGTCACGCGCCGTACGCGAGGTCTTCTGCGGTCTCTATGAGCGCGGCCTGATCTATCGCGGTGAGCGTATGGTGAACTGGTGCCCCAGTTGCGGCACCGCGCTCAGCGACCTCGAAGTCAAACACGACGAAACCGACGGCAGCCTTTGGCATATCCAATATCCGGTGATCGGCACCGGCGAATTTCTGATCGTCGCCACTACGCGCCCCGAGACCATGCTCGGCGACACTGCCGTCGCGATCAACGCCTCCGACGAGCGCTATCTTCACCTGCACGGCAAGAGCGTCAAGCTGCCGTTGATGGATCGTGAAATCCCGATCATCCTTGACGATCTGGCCGACCCGAAGTTCGGCACCGGCGTCGTCAAGGTCACCCCCGCCCACGATCCCAACGACTTTGAGGCCGGTCAACGCCACAGTCTGCGGCAGATCAAGGTAATTGGCGAGGACGCCAAGATCACGGCGGCCGGCGGCGCGTACGCGGGTCTCGATCGCTTCAAGGCGCGCAAGGCCATCATCGAAGATTTAAAGGCCATTGGCGCGCTGGTCAAAATCGAGCCGCACAAGCTGAGCATCGGCAAGTGCGAACGCTGTCAAACCGTGGTCGAGCCGCTTGTATCGAAGCAATGGTTTGCCAACATGAAGCCGCTGGCCGAGAAGGCCATCGCCGCAGTGGAGGACGGGCGCACCACGATCGAGCCGGAACAAAGCCGCACCGTGTTCTTTCACTGGATGCGCAACATCCGCGACTGGTGCGTCAGCCGTCAGTTGTGGTGGGGGCATCGCATTCCCGCCTGGCACTGCGGCAACTGCGGGGAGTTTACCGTGGCGCGAGAAACGCCGACGGAATGCGCGCACTGCCACAGCAAGGAAATTGTTCAAGAGACGGACGTGCTGGACACATGGTTCAGTTCGGGCCTATGGCCCTTCTCGACGCTAGGCTGGCCCGACCAGACCGTCGACCTGAAGACTTACTACCCGACGACGATGATGATCATGGGTTACGAGATCCTGTTCTTCTGGTGCGCGCGGATGATGATGTTGGGCCTGGAATTTATGGGCGACGTGCCTTTCCGCGCGGTGCACATTCATGGCATCGTGCGCGACGCTCAGGGCAAGAAGATGTCCAAGACCCGTGGCAACACGGTGGACCCGCTGGAGATCACCGCCAAGTACGGCACCGACGCCGTGCGCATGGCGCTGCTCACGGCGTGTACGCCGGGCTCCGATATTTTGTGGACAGAGGACAAGCTGCCGAGTTCGCGCGGCTTTGCCAACAAGATCTGGAACGCCTCGCGCTTCTTGTTCATGAATATGGAGACGGCGGGCGTAGAACCGCATGTTCCAGCCAGCGCGACGCCGGTGCTGCTGGAAGAGCGATGGATCCAATCGCGTCTGAACGCCGCCGCCAAAACCTGTAATGAAGCCATTGCCGCCAATCGCTATCACGAAGCCGCGCAGACCATGTGGCACTTTTTCTGGGACGACTTCTGCGATTGGTACATCGAGCTGATCAAGCTGCAATTCAACGACGAGGCCAACCGGGCCAGCATCTGGGCCAACCTTCTGAGCACGTATGAGCGCGCGCTGCGGCTCTTGCATCCGGCCATGCCCTTTCTCACTGAAGAGCTCTGGCAGCGGCTGCGCGCCGAGGGGATGCCGTTGAGCATTTCTCTGGCGGACTACCCGCAATTCGACGCCGCGATGGACGACCCTGAAGCCGAGCGTCAGATGACTCTTCTCCAAACCGAGATCCGAAAGGCGCGCAACGAGAAGGCCGAAAAGAAGGTGGACCCCAAGATGGAACTGGACGCGGTGCTCACTGGGAGCGGCGCGGACTTTGACGTCCTGGCCGCCAACGCCGAACGCTTTGGCAAACTCGCGCGAGTCAAGCTGGAGATTGCGCCATCGGACGCCGCCGGTTTCACGATCGTTCTGAAGGCCCCCGCCGGGCAGGAGGAGGCGCAGAAGAAGCGGCTCGAAAAAGAGAACGAGCAGTTGGAAAAAGTGATCGCCAACACCGGGCGGCAACTGGGCGATGAGAAGTTTACCGGGAAGGCGCCAGCACACATCATCGACGGAATGAAAGCCAAACTGGCCGAATACAACACTCAGCTTGAGAAGAATCGCGAGGCCCTTCGTGGTCTTTGATTGGGAACATCCGGAGCTCTATGACGCCGTTGAACGGGCGCTCGGCGAAGACATCGGCAGCGGCGACATCACCACCCAATTGACGGTGGCCGAAGGCCGCCGCGCCACCGGCAAATTCTACGCGCGAGCCGAGATGGTGCTGGCCGGAATCGAACTGCTGCCCCTGATTTACGAGTGCCGTGGCGGGGTGGATGGACTCCAACTTCTGGCCGCCTCCGGTGATCGGTGCCACGATGGACAGCTCATCGCCGAAGTTGAGGGCCTGGCCGCCACGCTGCTCGAATGTGAGCGTACGGCGCTGAACTTCATGCAGCGCCTAAGCGGCGTGGCGACGCTGGCTTCGCGATTTGCCTCCGAGGTGAAACACACCAAGTGCAAAGTGCTGGACACGCGGAAGACTACGCCAGGCTTGCGGCGCCTGGAAAAAATGGCGGCGGCCGCTGGCGGCGTCACCAACCATCGCATGGGGCTTTTTGACGCCGTGCTGATCAAGAACAACCACATCGCGGCAGCCGGTGGAGTGCGCCAGGCGCTGGCCGCTTCCCTGCCCTCGGGCAAGCCTGTCGAAATTGAAGTGCGCACCCGTCAGGAGTTGGACGAGGCGCTGTCCAGCGGCGCAACGCGGCTGCTGCTCGATAATTTGACGCCAGCCGAGGCGCGCGAATGGATCGACTACATTGCCGGCCGCGCCAGTTGCGAGATCTCCGGGGGCGTGACGCTGGCAACCGTTCGCGCCTACGCCGAAGCAGGGGCGGACTTTGTCTCCAGCGGGGCAATCACGCATTCGGCCGTCTCGATGGATTTGAACTTTCGCCTTGCACTGCTGTGAGCGAGGCGGTCTGGCACGATAGCCTGCCGTCGACGATGCTGGAGGCTGCGAAATTGGCGGGCAGCGGCGCGGTATCCGGCACGGTTGTTGCCGCACGCGAGCAGAGCGCCGGTCAAGGCCGCCAAGGCCGCCAGTGGCTTAGCCACGCGGGCGACGGCCTGTACTGCACCTTCATCCTTCGCCTCAACGTCAAAGCGGCGGACCTGCCTTGCGTCACTCTCGCTTTGGGGCTCGCCGTGGTTGACGCTCTCAGCTCGCTGACCGGCTTGCGCTTCGACATCCGCTGGCCGAATGACATTCTATGGGAAACCAGGAAGCTATGCGGCATCCTGGCGCGGCTGGAGAACGGCGCGGTGCTGGCCGGTATCGGCGTCAATCTCAATCAACTCAGCTTTGAGGATGGCCTGCGCACGCCCGCCACATCCCTGCGGTTGGCGACCGGGGCTGAGTGGCGCGCCGAAGCTGTGCTTGAAGCCCTGCGCGCGCCAGTTGAATCTTATGTAAAGCTGGAGCGCGAGGCCGTGCTGCGGCTGTTCACGCAAGCCTCCAGCTATGTGAGCGGGCGCCGGGTGAGCGTGGATGCCGACGGCCGGATGCTCTATGGCGTCACCGACGGCTTGGATGAATATGGATTCTTGCGAATCCGGAAAGAAGATGGCAAGCGCGAAACTGTCCTGGCGGGCAGCGTGCGGCCAATGGACTAAGCAATGTTACTGGCAATCGACGCTGGCAATACCAATGTCACAGTGGGCATATTCGACGGGGCGACGCTGGTGGCCAGTTGGCGCCTGCGCACGGTTCGCGATCAAACCACCGACGAATGGGGCATCAAACTACGGAGCCTGTTTGGCGTTGGCGGATTTGACGCGCGCATCATCACCGGGGTCGCCATCGCCAGCGTCGTGCCGCCACTCGATCAACAGTTGGCCGACGTAGCCCGGCGCTATTTTCACTGCGAGGCCATTTTCATATCCGTCGATGTCGATCTTGGGCTGAAGGTCGTCATCGACAATCCGCGCGAGGCCGGCGCCGACCGTTTGGCCAATGTGGCCGCGGCCTTTCACAAGTACGGCGGCCCTTGCATCGTCGTCGATCTGGGTACGGCGATCAACTTTGATATCGTGAGCGCGGAGGGCAATTTCCTTGGCGGCATCATCTGTCCCGGCATTGGCATCGCGATCAGCGGCTTGTTTGAAAAAGCGGCTCGACTGCCGCTGGTGGACTTTCGCGAGCCGCGCCAATTGATTGGCCGCAACACCGTCGATTGCATTCAGAGCGGCCTTTACTATTCAACGATCAGCGCGATTGACGGCATCCTCGAGCGTTTGCTGACCGAACTCGGAAGCGAGACCCGGATCGTCGGCACGGGTGGCCAAGCCAAGCTGATGGTGTCGGGGTCGAAGTATCTGAAGATCATTGACGAGGACCTGACCTTGGATGGAGTGCGGATGATCTGGGAGCGCAATGTCCGAAGAGCCGTTTAATTACTTCAACTACTTCACTGAGATCGAGGAACGCTTTCAGGTGGCGCGCGGCACGGGCCTCTTCTTGCTGTCGCCGCTGGATTGGGCGCTGATTGAAAGCTGGAAAGACACCGGGATTCCGCTGGAGGCAGCACTGCGCGGCATCGACCGCGCCTTCGAAAAATGGCGCGCCAAAAAGACCAAAGGCCAGATGGTGAACTCCATCGCTTACTGTTCGCAGGCCGTGATGGAAGAGGCCAAGCGCGCGGTGGCGCCGCGCGACGCCGCCCCCGCCGAAGCTCCGTTTGACGGCATGGAAATCGAAAATCACTTGCGGACGGCGGCGGCGAAACTCCCCTCCGGCTTTGAGGAGATCGTCGCAACGATTGAGACTTTGGCTGCGCAAAGCGGCATCTGGATGGACAAGCTGGAAGAGTTGGAGCAGACGCTCACGGCGCTTGAGGAAAAGATGGTGGCCGTGGCGCGCACCCGCCAAAGCGCCAGCCAGGCCGTGGATGCCCGGCGCCTGCTGGAGAGTCAACTGAAGCCCTACCGGGGCAAAATGAGCGCTGCCGAATTGATGCTGATTGAGCGTAAGTTTCTCGATCAACGCCTGCTGGAAGATAGCGCGCTGCCGCGTTTGAGCCTGTTCTATTTATAGAATTGAAGCATGCGGTACTTAGCGGTATTCTGCGCGAGCGCGCTTTTGGCGTTTGGGCAAGAGACGAAGAGCTTTAATCTGAAGCCCGAGGCCAAGTGGCTGGACACGGGGCTAAAGATGGCCAGAGGCGACCGTTACTCAATCGAGGCCAGCGGCGAGATTACACTGCGCGGTCAGGCAGGCGAGGCGCAAACCAGTGGCCCCGCCGGAATGGCGCGCGGCTTTCGCGATCTGTTGCGCGCGATGCAGGTCAATTCCACCGGTCGCGGCGCGGTGATCGCCAAAGTGGGAGACCGCGACACCTCGCAGCCCTTCTTGGTGGGCCCGCGCAAGGACGGCACGGTCGCCGCTGCGGGTAATCTGTTTTTGAGTGTCAATCTCCCCAGCAATGAAACTGGCGAGGGTACCTACAAAGTCGCGATCACGGTAACCAAGGCGGACCCAGCCACCAAGCCCACGGTCCCGAGCGCGCCGGTCATTGAGATGACCCAGGCTCAACTGGATTCCACGCCGCTGCGCGTGGTTGACGCCAAGGGCAATGAAGGAGACCGCGTCAACTTTGTCATCGTCGGTTCTGAGGCCACCGTCACCAACGCCCTCAAGAGCGTCGGCTGGGTCCAAGTGGATAAGAACGCGAAGGAATCGATGATCAACGCGATCTTGATCAGCATGTCGAAGCAGGCCTATCTGACTCTTCCAATGAGCCAGTTGATTATGTTCGACCGGGTTCAGGACTATGGCTTCGCCCACGCCGTGCCCTTTGTCGTCGTCGCGCAACGCCATCACTTTCGCATCTGGAAAGCTCCCTTCCAGGTGAACGGAGTCGACGTGTGGATCGGTGCCGGCACCCACGACATCGGATTTGAACGCGACCAGCGCAACAACGGGATCACCCATAAGATCGACCCCGAGACCGACAAAGAGCGCGACTACATCGGCCAAACGCTGCAAGAGAGCGGTCTGGTGTTGAAAAGCGTTTACATGGAGCATGCCAACCCGGTAAAGGAAGCGCGCACCGCCACCGGCGGCAGCTTCCATTCCGACGGGCGAACCCTGACGATCTACCTGGAACAAGCCAGCCGCAACGAGCAGATGATCCGCTTTGCGAACCTCTTCTGCAGCGTACTTGCCACCAATCCGGATGGCGGAGAGTGGGGCGCTTGCGGCGAGTATATCGAAACAAAGCCCGAGAAAACGGTAGCGCTGCCACCGATGTCGCGCGACTACCGAGTGGTTGTCGTTCCCGGGATCTTCTCGAGTTGTGCCTCCGACGCGCCGGCGTTTGAAAGCGGCCGCGCCTATCTCAAAGATAAGCAGGGCGTCGACGCGGCCTTGCTAAACATCCCGAATAACTCGAGTGAAGATAACGCCAAGATGATCGCCAAGTATCTTCGCGACCAATGGAGTAAAGATCAGCGTAAGTTCATTCTTGTGGGTTACTCCAAAGGTACGCCTGACATTCAAGTGGCACTCGCCACCGAGCCCGACCTGCGTAAGATGGTGGCGGCCTTTGTCAGTATTGCCGGTGCAAGCGGCGGGTCGCCTGTTGCCGACGCACTGCCAGCGCGTTTGAGCAATCTATTGGGTAAGTTGAACGGGAAGGGCGGATGCCAGGGCGATTTGAGCGACGGTTTCAAGAGCCTCGGCATCGAAAAGAGGCGGCAGTTTCTGGCCCAGTATCCGAATCCGGTTGTCCCCACGTACTCGATCCCAGCCGTGGCGGACAAGGACAAAGTTTCCAAGGCCATGGTCCAGAGTTGGACGTTGATGAACAGCTTCGCGGCTCGCAACGACGCCCAGTTGGCTGAGCCCGACGCGATCGTGCCGGGGTCGGTTTACTTGGGGGCTGCGCGTAGCGACCATTTCGCGTTGGCGCTACCGCTCGAGAACATGCAAGGTGGGGCCCTAAAGACGCTCCTCGACAAAAACAGCTTCCCTAGAGCTGTTCTGTTGGAGAGCGCGTTACGATTGGTGCTTGAAGACCTGAAGGCAACAGCCCCCGAGGCCTTCAAACCCAGACCATCGATCTTTCAGCCTTAGGCGGTGATGAGCGAAGCGGCACCGAAGCGGGCCTGATGCCGCTCCATGCGAGCTCGTAGCTCGAGGCGTGCGCGGAGCAGGCGGCTTTTGGCGGCCGCCACGCTGATCCCAAGCTTGGTCGCCACATCCTCCATCGCAAATTGCTGTACGTCACGCAGCACAAACACTTCGCGGAGTAGCGGAGGAATGCGATTGATTTCGTTTTGCACCACAGCGGACACTTCAGACTTGCCAAGTGCCTCCTCGGGGTTCAGACACTCGTCGCGCAGTTCCAGCGTCACTACCTCATCACCCAATTGCGTATCGTCGATATAAAACAGTTTGGCGCGCTTTGCTTTTCGCAGACGCATTAGGCATTGGTTGACCACGATGCGTGTCAGCCACGTCGAGAATTTGGCCTCGCGGTTAAACTGATCGAGGTGCTCGAACGCTTTCCAACATGCGTTCTGAACTTCGTCCTCGGCGTCGCACTTATCGCGCAGAATGGACAGCGCCAGCTTAAGGCAAGAGTTCTGGTGCCGTTCGATCAGTTCGGCGAAAGCTAAATCGTCTCCCAGTTTGGCGGCATCCACCAACTGCTCATCGAGAATGCCGTGAAATGCTTGTCGGCTATTTTGAACCATGCTAAAATCCTTAGCAGTCAGGGTGTACTGCCTCTAGGAAAACAATAACACAGAAATGCCAAATTTCAACGACGATACTGAAATTGACTTTAGTAAGACGGAATCGCCCGCCGAAATAGCCCCAGGAAGCGAAGACCCATCGAAAATCACTGAAAACACGAGTGCAACCATTCGTCGTGTCCTATCCTCCTACGACCTAGGGAACAAACTTCGTCAACTGAGGCTGAAAAAGAAAATCGCTTTGGTGGATCTTGGAAAGCACACGGGCCTCTCTGCGTCGATGATTTCGCAGTTGGAGAACGGCAAGTTGGTGCCGACGCTCCCAACTCTGGCCCGTATCGCCATGGTCTTTGATGTTGGTTTGGAGTTCTTCTTCACCGACAAGAAGCGTAAGCGCCTGTTCAGTATTGTGAGAGCGAATGAGAGAATGCGCTTTCCCGAGCGCACGGAGTCTCCCACGCCCGGCTACTTTTTTGAGTGTTTGGCATTCTCCGTGCAAGACAAGAGTTTGCAGGCATATTTGGCGGAATTCCCGGTACTGAAGCCGGAGGAGGCACGCGAGCACATGCATGACGGTGCCGAATTCTTTCACGTGATCACGGGCAGCGTCGTGATCCGCTACCAGGATGAAGATCACGTCATGAATAAGGGCGATAGCGTGTATTTCGACTCGTCCTCGCCACATTCGTACCGTGGTCTCGAAGAGGGCATCTCGCAGGCAATTGTAATCACCACACCACTGCGCGTCTGACGCCCGCGCTAAAGTGCGGTGAGGGTTCTGCCGATACTCCCGTCGTGAGACATCTTGGAGCCCTGCTTGCCGTGTGGTTTGTCGCGATGCTGTTCCCGGCGGAACTGAGCGCGAAGAAAAACGAGTCGACGATCCGGCGTCCGCTTCGCAAGCCTCCGGTCTATAAGAAATTTAACAACAAGAAGAAAAAAGGTGCCACATTTGGGACCAAGTAAAAGTAAAACCCCGGGGCAAGCCCGGGGTTTTGTATTTATGGTGGACTCTAGACGACTCGAACGTCCGACCTCCTCCGTGTCAGGGAGGCGCTCTAACCAACTGAGCTAAGAGTCCAAACTTTTAGTTTACCACGGACTCACAAAATGGGGCGGATCTAAAGCCCTGGCCCGCTCTCTCTCGCCCGCATCTTCTCTTCCCGCTCCCGCTCCATCTTGTCGAACTCCGCCATCTGATCGTTCTTCAAGAATTTTTTGATCTTCTCCACCTGTACGGTATGGATCTTCTCCATCTCCGGCTTATAACGATTGCGCAGCAGCCGATATTCCACCCGCGTCTCGTCCAGCGTGTCGTCGAGCTTCTTCAACTGGTCTTCACTCATGCTCAGCCGAGTCTTCATGCTCTCGACATACTTCTTGCGCCAGTCGTCGTTATTGTTCGTCTGGAGGGCCTTGGCGCTCACCGTCTCCGCCGAATACAACATCGATCCCATTACGCCAGCCGCTGCGCCGGCCCCAAACATCAAGCCGAGATAGAGCGCCACTTTCCCCTTGGAAATCTGCACTAGCGCCCGCCCCCCGTGTACTTTACCGGTTTCACCTGTGCCACGTAAGACGTGTCCAGAAAGTGATCCTCGCTGATCTCATCCGTCAATTTCTCAATGTAGGCGCGCTGCGGCATCGGGTTGGGGTGTTGATAGACCATTACGCCTAGCGCCATCACGACCACCGCCGCCACGCTTGCCACCGCGTTCGCCCAGCGCCAGATACCCGCCTCGCTCCGGCGGCGCGCGTCGATCTTTGCCCACAGATTTGGCATGAAATTCACGCTTGCCTCGCGCTCCGGGCAGGCCGCCCGGTACGCCGAAAATAGCCGATCTAATTTCTGCTCGTTATCCACTTTGCTAAACCCTCAAGAACCGTTGTCCTGCGACTTCTCAAATGCTTTCAGCACCCGCTGCCGGGCCCGGAAAAGCCGTACCTTCAGAGCGCTTTCATTCGCCCCGTAGACCTGTTCAAGCTCCTTGATCGACAGGCCCTCCACTTCCTTCAACATTAGCAAGATGCGGTCTTGTTCACTCACACCGCTCAGCAGCCATTGCACGAAATCGCGCATCGTCGATTGCTGTTCTTCTTTCTTGCCCTTCACCTCTCCAGCCGATGCGTCCGCCATTACCATTTGCGCCTCGCTCAGGTCCGCCATGCGGCTTTCCTTGCGGCGCTTGCTCTTACGCATGTAGTCGTAAGCGGCGTTCACCGTCAACCGGTACAACCAACGATCGAACATCTCCGGGGCTGACAACTGCCCCAGTGAGTAATACAGGCGCAAAAAAACATCCTGCGCCACATCCTCGACATCCTCGGGCTTGCCGATCAGGCGACCGACGATCGACATCACCCGCTTGCGGCAGTACCCTACCAGCTCGTTAAATGCCGCCTCGTCGCCCGCTTGGGCTCGAGCCACCATCTCTGGATCGGCGTTCATTGATATAGGCGCATTCTCACCCGCACTAGTTACAATTCTCGATCAGATTCGCCCATCCCAGCGCAGTCCGATGCGGAACATTAGCGGCCCCCCGGTCTGCGGAAATGGCGTGTAACCGGTCAGAATGCGCCGCCCCGCCAAGTTCTCCACGGCGATCGTCGCCCGCAACCCGCGGCCCAATTCCTGCCGAGCCGTCAACTGCAACAGCGCGTAACCGGGCAACAACTGCGCTGGCGTATTCCGATCGTCTTCAAACTGCAACCCGGTGGTGCGCATTCCCAGTGTCACCAGCGTCGCGTACTTCGTTGCGCTGGCGCGATACCAGGTCGCCTGGGCGCTGCCCTGATGCTTAGGCACTTGCGGCAGGCGTTCGTGAGTCGCAAAGCGTGAATCGGCCAATAAATACGACGCTTCAAAACGAAGCTGCTTCACACGCTTCTCCATCTCCGCTTCGATGCCCCGCACCGTCGCCGAGGCCGCGTTCCGCCGCTGCCGCACAATCCCCGCCGCACTGCTCGACAAGGTGACGTTTGTGATCAGATTCGTCACTTCCTTATAGAAGCCCCCGGCCCTCACGGTAAAGGTCTCGGCATGATAGTCAAGGCCCGTCTCCACCGCCCAAAGCTTCTCCGGCCGTAAGTCGGCATTTGCCTGTGTCGTCGTCGTCCCGGCGCGAAACTCCCGGTACAACTCATTCAACGTTGGGGCGCGAAAACTGCGATAGGCGCTGGCCCGCGCCCGCCACTTCCCCTGCCCGTAAGCCAACCCACCTGAAGGCTGATAGAAGTTCCCCGCACGCCCCGCAAACTGCTCGCGTGACCCAAAGAACAACTGTAGCTTTCCAAGCTTCGCATCGCCCTGCCCAAATAAGCCCCGCTGGGTCTGCGTTCCGCCGCCCACGCGCAGCCCGGTCGGTAGTCCATTTGTGATGACGGTCTCGTTACTGACGCCATCCACGTTTTGCACGTCGCTACCCACAGTCCAATTGATCCGTCCTGGCTTGCCCTTCAAATAACCGCCCCCGCCAAACGCCGTCGACGGCACGCTTTGATAGCTCGTCAGCCGCTCGCTGTTGCGGTCGGCCGCCAGTGTCGAAAAGCTTTGATGATACTGCTCGCGGGTGTGATAGCCAGTAAGTCCCAGGTTAGCCGCCCCGAAGTCAATCGAGTAATTCCCGCTCAAGGTTCCCAGGCTCGTTGAATTTGTTTGCAACGGCGTCCCGTTGGCCCGCTCCTCGGCCAGAATATCCAGTTTCAAACTCACTCGTTGCCGCGCCGTCGCATAGTCGATCTTGGTCGCCCCGGCCACAAAACGCACCCCCGCCGGGGTATCCACCTTACCCGCCCTCTCGCTCGGCACAATCAAAAATCCATCGGTATCCAATGCGCGAAAGAAGCCACTCACGCCCAGCTTGCCCTTTGAATGTGAAAAGCCCGCCGAAGGCTGCCAAGTCCCCAAATTCCCGCCTTCCATTCCCAGGCTCAACCGCAGAGCTTCCGCTGGACGCGTAAATAGAGCCACACTGCCCGACATCGTCCGGTCTCCGAACAAACTCGTCGTAGCCCCCCGCGTCACCTCAGCGCGTTCAATTTCCTCAGCCGGCACGCGCGTCCAATAGATCCATCCGCCGAACGGATCGTTGAGCGGAACTCCGTCCCACAAAACCAGCGTGCGGCTGGCCCCGGTCGAACCCAGGCCTCGCAATGACACCCCTTGGGTTGTCGGGTTCGCGGTCAGACTGGAGTTGCGCCGAAACAACGAAAACCCCGGCACCATCCGCAAGCGATCGTCCAGATTGATTCCCGGCGCCTTCTGCACATCCAGTTTGTCGAGCGTTGTGATCGCCGCCGGACTCTCTTGCTCGATCCGCTCAAACACCGTTACGCTGGTGCGCACCGGCGGAAGCGGCTTCGGTGGCTCCTGGCAAACTAATAAGCCCGTCCCGCAGGCTAAGAATAAACAGATTCTGGTCATCGTATGGAAGCTCAATTGGCGCCGGCGCAATCTCCGCCAACAGCTTAAGTACAGTATAGGCGTCGCTGCGTTCCATCACGCTGACAACGGTATGTCCAACAGCAAACTCAAAGGCCATCCCCTGATAACAAAGCTCCCAAGTTAGATACGCCGCCAACTCCACCAGCCGCTCAAAATCCGGTGACCCCGTGTCAAACCACAACCGCGGCCGCGCCTCGGTCAGCCCTTGGGTTTCTCTCACGATCCAGTCGAGGCGCGCCGCACTTTTTCCCCAGGCAATCCGCCGCCGATCGTCCCCCGCCACATAATCGCGCAAATGGCTAAATTCCGGCTCCATCGCCCCTCGCCCACCCGCGTAGTTCCTTACCGTAGTCAGAACGTCGGCAAAGCCGGGCCTCGCGGCAATGGATGGATAAACTGCCTGCGTCATCGTCGCCCGCACTCGCGCCTTGCGTACGCTAAATCCAAACGGAAACCTCGTCGACAACTCCACCGTCACCGGCGGCGGCACACCCCGCCTCATCCAAGTCACATCCACCGCCACCTCGGCAGAACCGGCCCCCGCCACACACGGCAGATGAAATCTCCGTCCCACCGGCACCACCACCTCCAGCGCAAAACTCGACAGCCAACGCTTCTCGTTCCGGATCGTCAAGATACACGGCAAAGCCTCGCCCGCCATCGGATGTGCCGGCACTTCAAATCGGAGCCCCAAGCCGGCCAGCATCAAGCGATTTACAAAGCTCGAAATCAGAATCGAAGCCAACAACAGGCTAAAGAGCAAGAAGAACACGTTCTGCGCCGTGGCCAGCGCCAGCGTTCCACTGGCCACCAGCAGAGCCACCATCATCGCCCCCAGCGGCGTGATCTTATGGCGCACTCCTTCGCGCCATCGCTCCAGCAACCTCGCGCGCCAGCTACCAGATCGCGGCTGCATAGTTGGCGCGAATCATCCGGTCTGAGGCGATCAATGGCGCGTTGCCGTTCGCCATCGCTTGCCCGACAATTAGCGCGTCTCCGGGGTCGCTAGTCCAATCGATTTGCGCGACCGACATGGCGACAGCCACGTAAGGAATCGTGCAAATTCCGACACGGACAAATGTTTCCAGAGCCAACAGCACCTCCGCCGGGGTCTTCTCCATCCTCTTGTTGCGATAGACGGCTTTCAACTCGTAAATCGTCATTGGAGAGATCAGCAGAATCTCACATTCCGCGATCATATGCTTTGCCGCTTCACTCAGCGGCCATTGTGTCCAAATACGCCGTCATGGCAGATCTTCAAACTTTCTAGCCTCTGACGGTAATCCGGGCCACTCATTCAGCCGTGACAGCCGCTTCTTCGGCACCACCGTAAATATTTCCCCTTGATGGCTAAACGCCACCGTCTCCCCGTTCTTCGCATTCTCCACAAGCTCAAACAGCGACTTGCGAAATCCACTGATGGTCACGGTCACAACGAAATTGTACAACTCATCGCAAATCCTGTACAACATCCCGTCTGAAGCGGTTTGGACAATCTCAACGCTGTATGCTTTAGAACCCCATGGCCGACAACAGTCATTTCTACCTTGAAGTCACCTACTCCCGCTTTTCCTTCTGCCTCCTGGTGACCGAGCAGGGCGATTGGCGCTTCATCAACGCCTCGGACCCCGGCGT
>JANXUM010000034.1 GCA_025356215.1 Bryobacter sp.
AACACCGCCACCGCCCGCGGGATCTCAACGTCGGGCAAGTGATGATCTGTCACGATCGTGTCGACGCCCAACTCACTCGCCAGGCTCACAACCTCCCCGGCCCGGATCCCCGTGTCCACGCTCACAATCAACCCCACACCCTCGGCCGCCGCCGTCCGGATCCGGTCTTCTTTCATCCCGTATCCGTCTAAAACACGATGGGGCACAAATGTTTCAGCCTTGGCACCCAGCAAATCAAACGTCGTTTTCAGGATCACCAGCGCGCTGGTGCCGTCGACATCGTAGTCGCCATAGAGCAGGATTTTTTCGCCCGCCCTGATCGCCCGCTCGATCCGCGCCACTGCCTTGTCGATCCCCAGCAACAAAGCCGTCGGATGCAACTCCGCCATGCTTGGATGTAGATACCGTTGCGCGTCGGCCGCCTCGCCGAAGCCCCGTCGCGCCAGTACTCTCGCGATCGCCGGCGTCAGTCCGCAAGCCGCCTCCAGCCCAGAAGCCGGTCCAGCCTCTGAGAATACCCAACGCGGCTTAAGCCCGGCCATCGTCCGCGCCTCTAGTTGTTCGAATAGAAGTTTCCCAGCGGCGGCTTACCGTCTTCCTCATCCTCGTCGTCGTCCAAGTCGTCGCCCATCCCGATCCCGGCCAGGTGCAGATCGTCGAGCACCTCCACCAAGTCTTCGTACCAGGCCGCTTCGAGGTCGTACCAATAGAACGAACCCTCGCTCGAGAAACCAATCCCCAAGCGGCTCGTGAACCCGATATACGACCGCAGCTCCCCGATCCGGCGCGCGTACTCTCGATACTGCTCCGGCTCCAGTTCCGCCGTCTCCAGCGCGTCTTCGGCGTCGGCAATCTCTGCTTCGTCCATCTCTTCGTCGAAAAATAGGATCATCTTCGCCCCGGTTGCCCGAGCTGCCGTAATGAAGTCCTTGTAGTCGGGCGCCTTCACCGTGTCCCACCATACGGCCTGCTCGCTTGGCCAGCCGCCCGATTCGACATGGAAGACCGCGAATCCCTCGCGGCGTAGATAGTCAAGGATGTCGTCCTTAAGAATTTGCGGATTTGGTTTGGATGCTTGTGCCATGTGCCTCGATGCTCCCAGCTAGCGCCGCCGCGAACGCCAGTAAGCCTGGTAAGTGGAAAGGAAAATCCACCGTCGCATGCAACGCACCCACGAGAATACCCCAAGACGGCGTGAAGTGGATCGTCTTTCGCAACCACCAACATAACCCCGCCAGGACGAGGGTCGCCGCCGGGGCCCCGTACTCCGATCCCCACTCCAGCCAGTCCGAATGCGCCGCGTTCACAAACTCCCCATTGTCAAACTTTGCGTAAGCCGGATAGATCCGCGTGAAGGTGCCCGCCCCCCAGCCCACAGCTGGTTTAGCCGCGATCATCTCGACCGTCGACGTCCAAATTTCCAATCGATGATCGCCCTTGAGCGGCTCCGTGATCCGCGCCCCGCCCGCTAGCAGGACAAACATGCTTGCCGCCACCGCCACCGCCGGAACCGACACCGCCAGATTCCGCCACCCCGCCAACGCCACTACTTCAACCAGCAACAACACCGCTCCCGTCCGTGACCCTCCCGCCAGCGCCGCCGCCACCATTACCGCCGCCGCCGCAAGGTAGTACCGCCCTTCGGTCCGCCGCCAGGCATAGACCAACAGCGGCAAGCTCAACTCGCAGAACACCGCGTAGTGATTGCGATTTTGAAAAGGAAAGGCCCAATGCTGCCAAGCCATGCTCAGCGCCCCAATCACGCCAACCGCCGCGCACAATCCGGCCATCGTCAACAGGCGCGCCCGCAAACAAGAAAAGGCAAGACACGCCAGTGCCAAGTCCAGGCTCGCCACCGCCGCCAGTCCCCCGCAAACCAAAGCTGCGCTCGTCGGCCTCCCAAAGATCGCGCAAGCAATAAACGCCACCGCCCGCGCACCCAGCCACCAGCTTCCCGCCCCATCGGCTGTGCTCGCCAGCAACGCTCCAAGGACCGCCGCCTGAAAGATCGACTTCATTCGAGCCTAGCCTCCCTCAACGTGAATCTCCGCGGCGGCCCTGCCGGAGCGACCAGCCCAAGACGCAGCCAACCCGGCCGTGGCTCTGTCACCGACCAGCTCAATCCTCGCGTCTCTCCTGTCCAGCTCGCCGCCACCCTCCGCTTCCCGCCCCCCGCCACAAACACACTCGCCACTTCAATCGCCGCCCGCGCTTCGCCCATCGCAACATCCAACTCCCCAGTCCGCCAATGGATCGCCGCCACCGGATCTTGGCTCAATCGCCAGTCAAAGCCAAGCGAGCGCGGCTCGCGCTCAAAACGCCAATCGAAGTCCGGCTTCAGTAACTCCGCCGCCGCCTCAAACTCGCCGTCTAGAATCAGCCGTTCCCCCAACGCTAACCGCTGCCGCTCTACCGCTTCGCTAGCCGCAACCGACCGCTGATACAACAGTGCTTCTTTTAGCCGCCCCTGCCCAATCAAATGCCGTAAGTAGTCCGCCTGCCTGGCCTGAGGAATCACCGACGACGCGTAATCTACCGGACCGAGCAATGCGTAGACCCCGTCCGCATCGCCAGGGCAGTACCGCAGCGCCAACTCCGCATACTCCTCTACCCGTTCTGGCTGCTTGCGACGAGCCGCGTAACCCAACGAAGCCATATAGCTCTTGAACGAATGGTGGTAGCGCCGGGCATCGGCCAGTAGCGTCTCGGCGCGGGCCAAGTCCCCGCTAAACTCCGCTGTCAAGGAGAGCCGCAACAGCGCGCTCAAGTTGCGCGGGTCCGCCGCGAGAGCCTTTGTCAAATGCGTCGTCTCATGCTCGGGATCGACATCGGCAAGCTTTAGCGAATTGGGGGCGCCCAGCCAGCGAACCCAGGCGTCGCCCGAGGAGGCAGCCGCTCCATATAAACAAAGGAGCCAGCAGAGCAGGACCGGGAGGCGTAAGAGCCTCGGCACACTTATCCAATCGGATTCACTTCCCGTCGAGAAGAGAGTCAAAAAATAAATACTTTTTCTCATACCTCTCCCCCTCTCACCGATGAGAATTCTAGGACACAAACCGTGCGAAACAAACTATTCCAAACCCTCTCGAGCCTCGCTGCCCTCAATCTGGCCGGCGGGCTACTACTTGCAGAAGCCAGTTCTGCGTCTGCTCTCTCCTCTGCGAACGCTCCGGCAGTCGCATGGTCGGCTGGCGCTCTGCGTATCAATGGGGCTGATCATACCGGCAGCGGCAACGTTCTGCCCGGTGGCAAAATCCAAATGCTGCGCTCCTCGGGCCAGCTCTATCTCGCCGACGGCACCCGCATGAGGCTGTCAGCCGACACCCGTCTCACGGTTGAGCCCCAGAATGTCAGCCTCGATAGCGGGATCGCTCGCGTCGATTCAGTCCCTGCGCCCGATCGCCCGCTGCACATCTCCGCTGGCGAGCTACGCGTCACCGCCAGCGGCGGTACCCTCACCCGTTCGCGCCCCGACCAACTCATCGTCACCGCTGCTAACACCTCCACCGAGGTCCGCCGCGGTAACACTCTGCTAGCCATGGTTCACCCCGGCCAGACACTCTCCTTCACGGTCCTAGCCAATCAAGCCCAAAGTGGCGCTAGTGCCGCGCCCTCGCCAACAAATGTGGAGACCGCCGAGGATGAAGCCGAGAAGAAGCGCTGCAAAGACGTCAAAACAGAGAAAGAGGCCAAGCGCCGTAAGTGCGGTGCCTACTGGGCCGGAGCCGCCGGGGCCGCCGGAGCCGGTGCTGGTGCCGCCGCTGGCGCGGCTGCTGCCGGTGGTGTCGCCGCCGCCGCTGGCGTCTCGACCGCAGTCGTCGCCGGTGTTGTCGTGGCGACCGTTGCTGCGGTCGCCACCAGCGTCGCCCTGGTCGCCAGTGAGGACGCAAAAACCGTCTCCACTGGCCCGATTCTGTAGCTTCAAAACAGCGAAGGCTGCCCGCTATCGAGGCGGGCGCCTTCGTGTTTGAGCAGGTACTCCTTGCGTGGCAGCCCGCCGCCGTAACCGATCAGGTCTCCGTTCGACCCAATCACCCGGTGGCAGGGGATGATCAGTCCAACTGGGTTCCGCCCGTTCGCCATCCCCACCGCCCGCACCGCCTTCTCATTGCCCAACCGCTTGGCGAGCTCGAGATAACTGATAGTCTTCCCAAACGGGATCTCCAGCAGTTGCCGCCAGACTCTCTCCTGGAATTCCGTCCCGACCGGTCGTAAGGGAAGGTCAAAACTCTTCCGCCAGCCGCCAAAGTACTCCTGTAGCTGGCGTTCGGCGTCCAGCAGGATCGCCGTCGCCTCAGCCACAGCCCCACTCCAGTCACGGGGGTGGCGGTCCTGCTCAAACGTGAGTCCCAGGATCGCATTCTCATCTCCGTACAGCGTAATTCTGCCGATCGGAGACTCCGTCCAACTGGTAAAGATCATTTGTCCTCCTCCCTGGGGAGCGACAGCGAGCGCCAAAGCAGCATGACGGCATAGGCTCGCCAAGGGCTCCATGCCAAGCTCCGTTCCGCGGCCGCGCGCGCCGCTTTGACCGGCCCGAGGCCTTGGATGCCGAGTGCCTTCTGGATGCCGAGATCAGCCGCCGGAAAGGCGTTCGCCTCTGACTGGCCGCGCATCCGAATGTAATTGTCGGTCCAAGGGCCGATCCCAGGCAAGTCGATCAGGCCTCCCCGGTCGCCCCCGTCCTGCGTCCACCAACGCGCAAAGTGCCTCAGCGTCTCGGCCCGTTTCCGCGTCATGCCCACGGCCGCCAAGTCGTCTAGGTGGATCTTGGCGACTGTCGCCGCCAGCGGGAAGAGCTTGTGAACATCCAGGTACGGCGACTGGTGCTCCATCCCATAGCGTTCTACTAAGCGCCCGGCCAGAGTGTGCGCCGCCTTGACAGACACCTGCTGGCCTAGGATTGCCCGCACACCCATTTCAAAGCCATCCCATGCTCCCGGTAGCCGGATCCCCGGCCACCGCCCGATCAACGGACCGAGGACGGGATCCGCAGAAAAACAATCCGCCGCATTGCTGGAGTCGAAGTCCAGATCCAGTACTCGCCGCGCCAGCGCCTCAATCTGCGCCGCTTCCCTGAGAAACGGCTCGGCCCCAAAGATCGATAATTCGACCCGCAGGCCCTCCGGCTGGAGGCGGAGCGAGATCGTCCCGCTGTTTTGGCCGACTCGCAAGCTCCGGCGAAGTTCCCCGCCAGAAACTGCCTCGACCCCGGCCACGGCGCGGGGCTGGAAGAACTCGAGTAGCCCCGCCCAATCGAAGGGTGAGCGAAACGGGAGGGGCACCACGACAGTCTGCATAAGTAGCTATAATACAGTCATGAGCGGTCACGCTCACATTCCTACGCCGGACCGTTAGCTGCGGTTCTGGCCCCTGATACCCACAAGCGGCGCACAATGACGAAACCGTTACATTTTCCAATTGGCGTCCACCTCGGCCCGGAATTGGCCGGAGTACCATCGCAAGGAGTGATTCTCAAATCATGAATTTTGGACCATCAAGTCGAATGCTCGCAATCGTTGGAATCATGGCTGGCCCTTTCGTCGCCAGTTCCCCCAGCCCGGTCGGCGACGAAGCCGCTGGAAAACGCGATCCTCGCCTAGTCCGCCTCGAACGCTACTTTGAAGAGAAGCAGTGCCCCGTAAAACAGTTGGCTGGTGACTTTGTCACCGCAGCGGACCGGAACCACCTCGACTGGCGCCTGCTGCCCAGCTT
>JANXUM010000045.1 GCA_025356215.1 Bryobacter sp.
CGCGGCGTCATGTTCCTGCACCGGCGCACCCCGGCCGGATGGCGCGACGTCCGCACGTTAAAGGTGCCCGGGAACGGGTGGACGATTGAGGACGGAGCGATCCATTCGACGAAGAAACCATGGATCAATGAGGACTTGTTCTCGCTCGGCGAGTATACGGATTTTGAGCTGGAATTTGACTGGAAGGTGTCGCCGCACGGCAATAGCGGGGTTAAGTATCGGCTGCAGGACGCGGTGTTTATGAACGAAAGCATCGAGCGCCCGGTGAAGAAATTCGAGGAGACGCTGCGGGACGAATATGTGCGCAGGCCGAGTAACCGGGCCACGCTGAAGCCGACGGAGCATGGACAGTTGTATACGGTCGCGTTTGAGTTCCAACTGATTGACGACAACAACTACAGCTATAAGTTGAAGGACGATCAGCAGACCGGCGCGCTGTATAGCTTTATCAAGCCGAGCAAGTTGATGGCGAAGGCCCCGGGGGAGTGGAACACGGGCAAGCTTTTAGTGAAGGGCGACCACGTGGAACATTGGGTGAACGGGACAAAGGTGATCGACGCAAGCTTGAAGAGCGACGTGATCGCGGCGGGATCGAAGGTGCGGTGGGGGGAGACGCATCCGGTCTACAAGCTGCTGACCGAGCAGCCGAAGAAGAAGAGCCCGATTCTATTGCAGAACCACGGCGACGAGGCGTGGTTTAAGAACTTGCGGGTGCGTACACTGTAAGGTTGATGCTGCAAATCTCTGGGCTGCGCTTTGCCTATGGCGCGGGTGCGCCGGTGTTGGATGTGCCCTCGTTCGCGGTAGAGCGAGGGGAGCGCGTTTTTTTGTTTGGTCCAAGCGGAAGCGGGAAGACAACGCTGTTGGGGATTCTGGCTGGGATCTTGAAGGCGGACGCGGGCGAGGTTCGGGTGCTCGATCGGGATCTTGCGGCGATGTCCGGGGCCGAGAGGGATCGCTTTCGCGGGGCGCATGTGGGCTATATCTTTCAGTTGTTCAACCTGATTCCTTACCTGAGCGTGATGGAAAACATTACTCTGCCCTGCCGTTTGACCGCCGAGCGGCGGGCGCGGCTGAATGGCGTTGGGATGCCGTACGCGGCGGCCAAAGTGGCGCAGCAGCTTGGCATAGGCAACTTGCTGCACGAGTCGGTGGCAAATTTGAGCGTTGGGCAGCAGCAGCGAGTGGCGGCGGCCAGGTCCTTAATCGGCACCCCAGAGTTGGTGATTGCCGATGAGCCGACGTCGTCACTCGACTATGACCATCGGGAACAGTTCATTGAGTTACTGTTTGAGAGTTGCAAGGCGGCGGGATCCACGCTGAT
This sequence comes from Bryobacter sp., assembly GCA_025356215.1. Classification (GTDB taxonomy): domain Bacteria; phylum Acidobacteriota; class Terriglobia; order Bryobacterales; family Bryobacteraceae; genus Bryobacter. The sequence goes on from JANXUM010000045.1 coordinate 1,325, forward strand.
CTTCGTGAGCCATGATCGGAGTCTGATGCCGTTGTTCGATCGATGCGTATCGCTGCCGGAAATCAACCGGGTGGGGCGGTAGGATGCTGCTGCTTTCCTTGGCCTGGCAATCTTTGAAGAACCGGCGATTGACGACTTCGCTGACCGTTTTCTCGATCGCGTTGAGTGTTGCACTTTTGCTGGGCGTAGAGTTGGTGCGGGTGGGAGCGCGGGATAGTTTTGCGAACACAATCAGCCAGACGGACCTGATCGTTGGCGCGCGGGGCGGCTCGCTGCAGTTACTGCTGTATTCGGTGTTTCGAATCGGCTCGGCGTCAAATAACATCAGTTACTCGACTTATGAGACGTTTCGTAAGCATCCGGCTGTGGAGTGGACGATTCCGTACTCGCTGGGCGATAGTCACCGGGGTTTCCGGGTTGTCGGGACGAATGAGGATTTCTATGCGCGGTATCGCTACCGGCGGGATCGCCGCATTGAGGTTGTGGCTGGCAAGGCTCCGACCGGGATCTTTGAGATTGCGCTCGGCTCTGAAGTGGCGCGGAGCCTGGGCTATAAGCTTGGCGACGCTGTGGTGATCACGCATGGCGTGTCGGAGCATCGCGGCATTCTCGATCATGACGACAAGCCGTTCCGGGTGGCGGCGATTCTGGGACGGACAGCGACGCCGGTGGATCGGTCGCTTTATGTGACGTTGTACGGGATGGAGGCGATGCACCTGGATTGGGGCGCGGGCGCGCCGCCGATGCCGGGGGAGGAGACGCCCGCAGCGAAGCTAAAGATCGAGGATTTGAAGGTCCATGAGATCAGCGCGTTTTTGCTACGTTCTAAGTCGCGTATCGATACTCTCCGGTTGCAGCGGGAGATCAATACTTTTGCCGGTGAGCCGTTGACGGCGATTCTCCCCGGGGTGGCGTTGACGGAGCTTTGGCGGACGTTGAGCTATGCCGAGGATGCCCTTGCGGTGGTGTCGTTCTTTGTATTGGCGGTGGGACTGTTGGGGATGCTGGTATCGATCTACACGTCTCTAAATGAGCGGCGGCGGGAGATGGCGATCTTGCGGGCGATCGGCGCGGGGCCGCAGAAAATCGTGTTTCTATTGGTGGCCGAGTCGGCGATTTTGAGTGTGGCGGGGGCGGGGCTGGGGGCGGCGATGATCTACTCATTTTGCGCGGTGGCGCAGCCGGTGGTGGAAGACAAGTTTGGGTTGTATTTGCCGATTCAAGCGCCGACGCCGTTGGCTTGGACCTATCTGGGCGTTGTCGTCGGCGCCGGTATTTTGATTGGTTTTGTGCCGGCGATCCGGGCGTACCGGAACGCGCTGGCCGACGGCTTGGGCGTGCGGCTTTAGTCGTTGAAGTGGCTGACCGTGGTGAAGCAACTGTTGAAGGCGTGGTCGATCACGTCTTCGGTCAGAACCCAGGGCAGCCGCTCGAACCGAATGTGATCGATCGCGTGGGTGACGACGTCGCGGGGGTGGCAGCGGCGCATTCTCTTCTTGCCGCTGCGGTAGAACTTCGTGAGGAACTTGCCGATCAAATTGGGGCCGAAGGGGATGTCCACCTTCTTGCAGAACTGCTCGAAGATTTCGGCAAACTCGGCTTCGCTCGGGCTGCCGAGGAACATCTTGTACTGGATGCGGCGGAGAAATGCTTCGTCGCCAAGCTGCTCTGGATTGAGGTTGGTGGAGAAGACCAGGAAACACTCAAAGGGCACCGTGATCTTGCCCCCCTGCTGGAAGTTCAAGTAGTCGATCTTACGTTCCATCGGAACGATCCAGCGGTTGAGCACTTCGGCGGGCGTCACCTTCTGGCGGCCAAAGTCATCGATCAGATAGATACCGTTGTTGGCTTTAAGTTGGAAGGGCGCGTCGTAGACTTTGCTGGCCGGGTTGAAGCAGAGGTCGAGGTTTTGCATGCCAAGTTCGCCACCAGTGGTGATGAAGGGGCGCTTGCTGCGGAAGTAGCGCTTGTCGTAGGCGAAGCTCTCACTCACTGCCGAGGCGAGGACCGATAAGGTCTCGGCGGGGCTGTCGAGCGCGTCATGGTAGAGCGGATCGTAGACTTGGATGATCTGGCCCTGACACTCAATCGCGTAGGGGATGTAAATGGGTGTCGTCTGAATATTGAAGAGCGCTTCGGCAAGGAAGGTTTTGCCGTTGCCGGGCTGACCGTAGATAAGGAAGCTCTTGCCGGAGTTGACGGCGGGGCCGATCTGGCCGAGGATCTGATCGCTGACGACCATGTGGCGGTACGCCTGGTTGAGCGACTCGCGATTCAGCCAGCCGGGTTCAAGCTTTTGCATGCGGACCAGCTCACAATATTCGTCAAGATTGACGGGGGCGCAGCCTGCATAGCTGTTGATTTCGAGGTATTGCTGCGCCAGCTTGCGGCCAGCCTCGGTGAGCGTGAAGACGCTGGACATGTTGCCCATGCCCATCGAGCGTTTGGCGGTGATGAGATGGTTGCGCTTGAGAGTCTCCATCAGCGGCTCGATGACGCTGTAACGAAAACCTAACGAGTTTGAAATGTCGCGACCGAGGGCTTCCCCTTTGAAATAGAGCTGCTTGAGGATCAATTGCTCGACGGTGGTTTCGGCGATGCCGGTCTCGGCCATTGTGCTTGGGGGCGTGGGAGTGGGCAGGCCGTCGCCACGCTTCTCAGGCTGAGTGCCAATGGGAATTACGAAAGGGGTGGGCTCCGTGCGGTCTTCGACCAGGGTGCGTTCAACTTCGGTATCGATGAATGCGTAGGAATTGAGTTCTTCATTCATGTGCAGAAGCCACCATCGGCAATTTTCCCAAAAGACCTTAGAGAAGTCACGGTAAAGTAGCGACATGAAGTTCACACGCCGGGATGCGATTCGCTTAGGCCTCGCACTGTGGGTACAAGCCGAAAACCACAGTATTACCGCCCAGACAGGCTTCCTATCCCCCAAGGAAATAGCCACTCTAAAGCGCTATTCGGCGGTCATGATTCCTCCGACAGAGCGCAGCGGCGGCGCGACGGCGGCGGGCGTGGATCATTACATTAGTGGCACGCTGGCGAAGGCGGCGCCGTCGTTGCAACGGGCGTGGCAGCGAGGTCTGGCGGCATGGGGAGAAGCGGCTGACACCGAGGCAAGATTGAAGGCGGACTCGGCCAATGAATTTGCGCCCAAGACGGCGGGAGACCAATTTTTCATCCTGTTCAAGGCGGCGCTAACCAGCGCTTTCTACACATCGCAGGAAGGGATCGTGAAGGAACTGGGCTACCAAGGATTGGCGCACCTGCACAGCTTCCCGGGGCACGACGGGACGCCGTTCCAGACGCCCGCCGGCTACAAACCGCTTCTGAGGTTGAGGAGCTAGAGCCATGAAGACATACGACGTTTGCATTATTGGGTCTGGGGCCTCGGGCGGAATGACCGCGAATGTGTTGACCAAGGCCGGGTTGGATTGCGTGATGCTGGAGGCCGGACCGATGAAGCCCGTTTCGCAGTTTCCAACCCACCGGATTCGGCGCTGGGATTTGCCTGGACGGGGATTGAAGGGCGACTACTTTGAAGAGTGGTTGACGCAGACGGGATTCTTGGCCGACAAGGCGAAAGAGCCCTACTCTGTGGCGGGCCAGGACCACTTCGCTTTTTGGCGAGTGAGGGCGGTGGGCGGGAAGAGCTTGTTCTGGGCCGGGGTGACACCAAGATTTGGCCCGGAAGAATTTCAGCCGTTGGATGATTTTGACGCGAAGTGGCCGTTGACTTACGAGGAGGTGGCACCGTTTTACGATCGCGTGGAAGAGTTGATCGGCGTGTCATCGACGGTTGAGCCGGTGGGGGCCTTTCCGCTGAACAAGGGACTGGCGCCGTTTGTGGCTAAGCCGGCGGAAGTGGAGATGGCGAAGGCCTGCGAAAGCCTGGGGCGTGGCCTGAAGGTGATTCCGATCCCTAAGGCCATTCTGACGGCGGACCATCGCGGACGACCGGCCTGCCATTATTGCGGGCCCTGCTGGCAGGGCTGCGATTCGGGATCGAAGTTCGACTCGCTGCGGGTGTTTGTGCTGGCGGCGCGCAATACGGGGCGGTTGAACTTGATCGCGAACGCGCGGGTGCGAAACCTGGAGTTGGGCAAGGACGGACAGGTGCGGGCGGTGCATTATTTCGACACCGAGAAGCGAGAGTGGCAAGAAGTGCAGGCGAAGTCGTTTGTGCTTTGCGCCGGTGCGATTGAGAGCTCGCACATCCTGTTGAATTCAAAGATCGGGAATTCCAGCGGGCTAGTTGGGCGCTATCTTAGCGAGCACTTATACGCGAGCGTTGGGGGGCACTTACCGCAACTGATGGGACGCAAGATTGCCAACGAGGATGGCAGCGGAGCCCATGTATTTATTCCAGACCTGACTAAGAACTGGCGGGGCAAGAAATTTATCCGGGGATATCAGATTTTCCCGACAGGCGGCACGGGCGAGTTTACGTTGGTGGGTAATCAGATCCCAGGCTACGGCAAGGAATGGATGGAGGCCGTGAGGGCGTATTCGACTGCGGGCGTGAGCGTGTTGTTCCAGGGCGAGGTGTTGCCTTACAAAGACAATCGCATTGAGTTGGACCCGAGTGTGAAGGATGACGCGGGTATCCCGGTGCCGAAATTCTTTTACCAATGGCATGAGAACGAACGCGCGATGTTCAAGGACATGATCGAGGTGGGCAACGAGATTCTACAAAAAGCGGGGGCGGAGACGCTGCCCAATCGCAACCCGAAGCCCAATGAATACGGACATTCCATCCACTATGTGGGGACGGCGCGGATGGGCAAGGACCCGCGGACGAGCGTCACGAACAAGTGGAATCAATCGCACGACGCACCGAACCTGTTTCTAAACGACGCGGCTCCGTTTGTAACGGCGGGGAACCAGAACCCAACCCTGACGATTCTGGCGCTGGCTCTGCGCTCAAGCGAGCGAATGGTGAGGTTAATGAGGGACAACACTTGGAAAGACTAAAGTGGCTGTGGCCGCACGCAAAGCCCACGTTGCACTTCTGGACGGAGACGGAAACCCATGTCTACTCGTTCAGCGTGGCGGCGAATGTTCTGTTGAGTTTCTTTCCATTCCTGATCGTGATGACGAGCGTCATGCGGTTTGGGCTGCATTGGTTCAATGTCGAGAAGGGTATCTATGTAGGGTTACTTGACTATTTTCCGGGGGAGACCGGTGCATTTCTTGTGCGTAACTTGCAGATGTCGGTTTATACGAATGGTAAGGCGCTGAGCTGGGTATCGATGGTGTTATTACTGTTCACCGCCAATGGTATTTTCATGCCGTTGGAAGTAGCACTGAATCGGATTTGGGGGATTCAAACCAACCGCAGTTTCCTGATGAATCAGGTCATCAGCCAAGGCCTGATTCTCGGTTGTGGGTTCTTGTGGTTAGCGACGAGCG
>JANXUM010000075.1 GCA_025356215.1 Bryobacter sp.
TGGCCGGGGGCGATGGGAGTTTTGCCGGCGCGGTTGGGCATCCGGAATCCTCCCTCATCGTCGAGCGCATCTTCCACCAGAGCAGTGCCCGCCTGATGCCACCGCCCGCCGCGCACAAGGAGCTCAGCGCCAAGCAGAAGGACACCATTCGCCGCTGGGTCCAAGAGGGCGCCAACTACGAGGGCCACTGGGCCTACCAACCGATCCTCAAGCCCGAAGGCAAGAATGTCGACGCCTTGGTCGCTGCTCGCCTTGCCGACAGCGGCCTCACACTCGCCCCCGCCGCCGCCCCCCGCACCCTCTTCCGCCGCCTCTCCCTCGATCTCACCGGCCTCCCGCCCACCCCCGCGCAAATGAAAGCCTTCGACGCCAACCCCGCCGCCTACGAGCAAGCCGTCGACCGCCTCCTCGCCTCGCCCGCTTACGCCGAGCAAATGACCATGCACTGGCTCGACGCCGTGCGCTACGCCGACACTGCGGGCTTCCATGGCGACAACCTTTACCCCGCCTGGCCCTATCGCGATTACGTCCTCAATACCTTCTTGAAGAACAAGCCCTTCGATCAATTCACTCGCGAACAAATCGCCGGAGACCTTCTCCCCAACGCCACCGTCGATCAGAAAGTCGCAGCAGCTTACAACCGTCTCAACCGCGTCTCAGCCGAAGGCGGTCTCCAACCCAAAGAGTATCTGGCCAAGTACGGCGCGGACCGCGTCCGCAATGTCTCCTCCGTCTGGCTCGGTCTTACTCTCGGCTGCGCCGAATGCCACGACCATAAGTTCGATCCCCTCCTCGCCAAAGATTTCTACTCGATGAAAGCCTTCTTCGCCGACATCAAGGAAACCGGTCTCGTGCCGGACCGCGGCACCCGCGCCTGGGGCAGCCTCCTCCAACTTCCCAACCCCGATCAACGCCAGAAGATGGACGCGATCGTCTCCCGTCTCGAAGCCGCCCGCGCCAAGCTCGCCACTCCCAAACCCGTCGATGAAGACTGGGCCAAGCGCACCCTCGCCGATTACGATTCAGGCAAGCTCGCCTGGCGTGTCCAACGCCCCTTGACCGCCGCGTCGCAAAACGGCGCCATGCTCAAGATCTACAACGAAGAGGAACTCGATATGATGCCCTACTTCGGCGGTATCATCCGCGGCTTCCGCGCCCCCGGCAATGGCCTCATCGTCGCCAGCGGACTCAATCCCGATAACGAAACCTACACCGTCACCTTCAAGCCCGCCGCTGGTCTCTGGACCGCTCTCGGCCTTGAAGTCGTCCAGGATGATTCTCTTCCCAGCAACTCGGTTGCGCGCGGCGGAGACCGCCTCGCGATCACCGAAATCGAAGCCACACTGTCCGGTGCCAAAGCCCCGCTTAAGTTCGCGCTCGGCACCTCCAACGTCTCTGACCCCGGCTGGGAGCAACCCCCGCTCGCCGCCTTCGATGGCGACCCCAAGACCGGTTGGGGCGTCGTTACCTATGGCGAGAACAAGAACCTCCTCCTCGCCCTCCGCCTCAAAGAACCGCTCCGCGTAACAGGTGCCGAGACGATCACTCTCACCATCCGCCACGATTCAGACACTCGCAAAGCCACCATCGGTCGCTTCCGCATCGCCCTCAACGCGGGCCAATACGCCTGGCCCGAAGGCACCGACGTCACCGCCGATCGCAAGAACCGCGGTCCGCTCCAGGCTGGCGCGGGCGGTCTCCCCGACGATGCCCTCAAGGCTCTTCGCACTGCCCCGGACAAGCGCAGCGAGGCCGACCTCAAGGCCCTCGCCTCATACCGCGCCTGGGCCGACCCCGCCCACCTCACCACCCTCGACGAGATCGCCAAGCTCGATCACGATCGCTATTACCTAAACGCCGCCATCCCCAAAGTACTCGCCACTGAGGCGGTCACTCCCGCCGAAACCCGGCTCCTCCCCCGCGGCAACTTCCTCGACGAAACCGGGCCCGTCGTCGACCCCGCCATCCCAGTCCGCTTCGGTACTCTCGACACCGGCGGCCGCCGCGCCACCCGCCTCGATCTTGCCAATTGGATCGTCTCCAAGGACAACCCCCTCACCGCTCGCGTCTACGTCAATCGCCTCTGGCGTCAGTTCTTCGGCACAGGCCTGAGTAAGTCGCTGGACGACCTGGGCTCCCAAGGCGAACTCCCCGCCAACGCCGAACTCCTCGACTGGCTAGCCGCCGAGTTTCAGTCCGATTGGGATGTGCGCCGTATCGTCAAGCTGATCGTCATGAGCGACACCTATCGCCAAAGCTCCGCACCCACGAAAGACGCTCTCGCCAATGACCCGGAGAACCGCCTCTTCTCGCGCCAGAGCCGCATCCGCGTCGACGCCGAAAACGTCCACGACATTGCCCTGTCGGCCTCCGGCCTCCTCACAGAACGCTTCGGCGGCCCCAGCGTCCGGCCCTATCAACCCGAGGGCTACCTCACCACTCTCAACTTCCCCAAGCGCGATTACTCCGCCAGCCGCGGCAAAGACCTCTACGCCCGCGGCGTCTACACCCAATGGCAGCGCACCTTTCTGCACCCCAGCCTGATGACCTTCGACGCCCCCTCGCGCGAGGAGTGCACTGTCAACCGCGTCAACTCAAACACACCCCTCCAGGCCCTTGTACTGCTCAACGATCCCATCTATGTCGAGGCCGCCCGCGTCTTCGCGCAAAAGATGATCGCTGAAGGCGGCAAGACACTCAACACCCGCATCGATTGGGCCTTTGAGCGAGCCCTCGGCCGCCCCGCCACCGCAGAGGACAAACAAGTCCTTACCGAGCTCTACACCAACAACCTCGCCCGCTTCCGCACAGACCCCGCCGCTGCCCGCCAGGTGCTCACCGTTGGCGACACGCCGCTCCCCGTCAACACAAAGCCGGACGAACTTGCCGCCGCCACAACGCTCACGCGCGCCATCCTCAACCTGCACGAGATGATCACAAGGAACTAACATGCAAGAACTCAATCTCAAACGCCGCGCCTTTCTCGGCAAGTCTTGCGCTGGCTTCGGCATGGCCGCCCTCAACTCGATGCTCGGCCAAGCCGCCACCTCAAAAGGCGTGATCAGCCCGCTCCATTTCCCCGCCAAAGCCAAGCGCGTCATCTTCCTCTACCAAGCCGGCGGCCCGTCTCATCTTGAGACCTTCGACTCAAAACCCAAGCTCGCCGAGATGCACGGCAAGGCCATGCCCGACAGCTTCACCAAGGGCCAACAGATCGCCCAGCTTCAGGGCAAGCCACTCATCTGCTACGGCCCGCAACAGAGCTTCAAGCGCTTCGGCAAAAGCGGCCAGGAAATCTGCGACCTCTTCCCACGCATCGGTGCCGTATCCGACGACATCTGCATCATCCGATCCATGTGGACTGAACAGATCAACCACGACCCCGCCCACACCATCATGAACACCGGCTCCATCATCGCCGGCCGCCCCAGCATGGGCTCCTGGCTCACCTACGGCCTCGGCGCGGACTCCGAGGACCTCCCCGGTTTCGTAGTCATGATGTCCAGCGGCCGTGGCGGTCAAAACCAGCCCATCGCCGCGCGTCAATGGAGCGCCGGGATTCTCCCGTCCAAGTTCCAGGGCGTCAAATTCAACTCCGTCGGCGACCCCGTCCTCTACGTCCGCAACCCTCCCGGCATGTCCAAGGACATGCAGAAGGATTCCATCGACGCCGTCAATCGCCTCAACCGCCAGCAGTACGCCGCT
>JANXUM010000111.1 GCA_025356215.1 Bryobacter sp.
CGCCGAATCCGTAGCCCGGCACAAGGCCGAGGTGAAGCGCGTTCAGGAGCTTCAGAAGCCGCTAAAGGCGCGCGTGGACGAAATCGTCAAGCCCTACAAAGACGCCTACATCGCCGAGAAGAAGGCGGACTTGCCCGAGTACATGAAGGTGGCTCTGGCAACGCCTCCCGACCAGCGCAACGAGGGGCAAAAGCTGAACGCGATCCAGGTGGAGAAGACGCTCGCCGGGACGCCGGACACGCTGCCGCAACGCTTTAGCGCTGAGGACAAGCTAACGTACGACCGCTTGCAGAAGGAGATCGCGGACTTGAACGCGGCAATGCCGAAACTGCCGACCGCGATGGCCATCACCGAGAAGGGGCCCAAGCCCGAGCCATCTTATTTTCTGCATCGTGGCAACCAGAAGGGCTCTCCGATGCAGCCCGGGGTGCTGAGCGTTGCCAGCGAGACCGAGTGGCCCTTCCCCGCCCCGCCCGACGGTGCCAAGACCTCCCACCGCCGGGAGGCCTTCTCACGCTGGCTGACCGACAAGGGGAACCCACTGACGGCCCGGGTGATGGTGAATCGGATCTGGCAGCATCACTTTGGCGAGGGCCTGGTCCGCACGCCGAACAACTTTGGCAAAATGGGCGAGCGGCCGACGCATCCGGAATTGCTGGATTGGCTCAGTGTCGAGTTTATGGCCAACGGCTGGCACATCAAGCCGATCCACAAGATGATTCTGATGTCGGAAGCCTACCGGATGGCCAGCGACGACATTGAGGCCAACCTGTCCAAGGATCCCGAGAACCGCTTGCTGTGGCGGATGCCCCGGCGGCGGGTGGAGGGCGAAATTTTGCGCGACGAGATGCTGGCGGTTTCTGGCTCACTGGATCGCACCGTGGGGGGAGAGCCGGTGTATCCCTGGATTGATCCGTCGCTGTTTCAATCTTCATCGAAGCGGACATGGAACGGTCGACCGGACGAGGACCCTTCCACGTGGCGGCGCAGTCTCTATGTGTTTTCCAAGCGAACGATTCCGCTACCGATGTTAGAGGTCTTCGACAAGCCCGACACGATTGGCTCTTGTGCGCGGCGCACGCGATCGACAGTTGCCCCGCAGGCGCTGATGTTGATGAACAACCGCTTCGTGGCCGTCCATGCGCGGCGCTTTGCCGACCGCTTGCGCAAGGAGGCGGGTGAGGATCGCGACAAGCAGATCTCGCTGGCTTTTGAGCACGCGCTTTCGCGACCGCCGTCGGTCACGGAGCGAGCTGAGGCCAAGGCATTCCTGGCCAAAGACGGTGCGGCGTTGGTGGATTTCTGCCAAGCGTTATTCAACCTAAACGAATTCGTCTACATCCTCTAAGGGACTATCATGCAACAACGATTCTGGTCTAGACGGCAACTGCTCGATCGCGTCGGCGGCGGTATTGCTGGCATGGCGGCGGCGCAGATGCTGCATACCGAAACCGCGTCGGCGGCCTCATTGATGTCGCCGCGCGCACCGCATTTTCCGGCCAAGGCCAAAAACGTAATCTCGATCTTTTGTTACGGCGGTGTCAGCCATATCGACACCTTCGACCCCAAGCCGTATCTAGTCAAGCATGCGGGCGAGACTATCCCCGGCAAGAACATCACGCCGTCGCAGGGTACGCCGGGCGGGTTGATGCCGTCGTTGTGGGAAACGCAGAAATACGGCCAGTGCGGTATGGATGTATCGACGCTGTTCCCGCACGTGGCCAAGCATGTCGACAAGCTGGCTCTGATTCGCTCGATGTACTCAAAGTCGAACGATCACGCACCTGCTTTGTATCAGATGAATACTGGATCGATCCAAGCCGGGTATCCGAGCGTCGGTAGTTGGGCCACTTACGGGTTGGGTACGGTCAATCAAAATTTGCCCGCGTTCGTCGTGTTTAGCGACCCGCGCGGCGGCCCGATCGGCGGGGCGCCCAACTGGGGTAACGGCTTTATGCCGGCTGCTTATCAGGGCACTCAGTTTCGTTCCACCGGCGACCCGATCGTCGACCTAAAGCCACCCAAGGGCATGGACGACGCGCGTCAGCGGCGCTGGCTGGCCTTTCTGCAAAAGATCAACGAAGAGCACTTGGCCAAGAACCCGCAGGACAACGAGCTTTCGGCCCGCATCGCCTCCTACGAGCTTGCCTATCAAATGCAGACCGAGGCCAGCGAGGCAGTGGACCTAAACAAGGAATCCCCCGCCATGCAATCCTTGTACGGCATCGACAATCAGACCAGCGAGTATGTCGGACGGCAGTGTCTGATGGCGCGGCGGTTGGTGGAGCGCGGTGTGCGGTATGTGCAGATTTTCTCAGGCGGCGGCAACTTCCAGGAGAGCTGGGACGCGCACTGGGACATGCGAGCCAACCACGGCCTGCATTGCGCCGAGACGGACAAGCCCATCGCGGGGCTGCTCACAGATCTCGCGGCGCGTGGCCTGCTCGATTCGACCTTGGTGATCTGGCACGGCGAATTTGGCCGTCTGCCGATTTCGCAACGCCTCGATGGCCGCGATCACAACCCTTATGGCTTCTCGATCTGGATGGCTGGGGGCGGTATCAAAGGCGGCACGATCGTTGGCGCGACCGACGATTTTGGCCTGGCCGCGGTTGAGAACAAGAAATCCGTCAACGACGTGCACGCCACCGTGCTGCACTGCCTAGGCTTCGATCACACGCGTTTGACTTACCCCTACAATGGCCGCCAGATGCGGCTGACCGACGTCGAAGGCGAAGTAATCAAAGAAGTGCTTGCTTAACGAGATTGCCAAAGGGCGTGGCTAAGCCACCGTGTTGGAGGTGGGGGAAGTCGCGCCAACTCCAGGCAGTCCAGCCCATCTCGCGATCATCGAAGTAGCGAAGCAGTTTGTTGCCCCAGGCTAAATCGTCATCCCCGCCGCCGAATTCACCGGCGAAGACCGGCACATCCCAGGCGCGATCGCCAAACGCGTCGTCCCAGTCTTTACCCTTCACACGATAGACGTGGGTGGAATAAACAACATTCGGGAAACTAACTGAGAAGTCACGCAGATCGTAGGCCCAATCGAGCCCACCGACCATCACCTGGCGACTCTCATCAACGGACCGCACCGCGCCTGCCAAGACGTGCGCCCAATCGACCCAGGTCTTGACCGGTATACCGTGCGGCTCATTGAACAGATCGAAAACCACATGCGGAACCCCGCGAAACTCACGCGCGAGGATGTCCCAACAAGCGATCGACGAGTGATTGGGCTCCGGGGGGACGCGGTTGTCTCCCGGGCCGACGACAGTCTCGCGATCCAGCCACTGAAGATCGAGAATCGTGTAGGCGCCAAAGCCGGCGAGCCAATCGACGATCGTCCTGAGTTCGCCAACGTAATCGCGCGAGGAAGCTCCAGGCAACACCAGCGATTGAACGAAAGGGATGCGCACAATGTTCGATCGCCAATCGACGACCACCTGGCGCAATTCATCCGGGCTCATGCCGGCGTAGGGGGCGTCAGAGTATTCCATACCGCTGACATTGACTCCGCGCAGCCGAAGCTTGCGACCCGTGCCCGCGTCGACGATCATCGGCCCAGCGGTGGCCAGCGGCGCCAACACTAAAAGAATCTCCCGACGCCGAAGAACCACTTGCGGTGGCCGGAATCGCCAACGCTGCCCCCCACAAAGATCGGGCCGAAAAGCGTGCGCAGCAGAACGCCGCCAGTGGCGTTAGCGGGATAGCGCGTGTCATTTTGAAAGTCTCGCGCCCGCGCCGCCTGAGCGTAGCCCACGAGAAAAACCTTGCTGCCGAACAGCGAGGGCTGGCTCTTGAGTTCATGCAGCACCCCGAAGGTGCCTAGCGTGTAGTTGCGGGCGAGAATCTCGTTGACACCGTATGCGCCCAGCCGCTGCGCGCCGCCAAGAGAAAAGGTCAGGAAGCCGGATCTAAGCGGCCCTAGCACTCCGCCGCCGGCCAGTCCCAGGATCAAGGAGTTCTGCTTCGAGACGGGAATCAGATCCTGGATGCCGCCCTCGGCAAGAGTGTATCCGCCGAGATTGTTGCCGAAGTTTGGGTAGTATTCGACGCGCGTCGCGACACGCACGCCACGCCGTCCCACAATGGCGTCGTCCTGGCCTTCGAAGCTGTAGCGTAACGCGACGGCGTCGCGGCGCACCGCCACTGAATTGAAGGTTGGATCCCCAACACGCAGACTGGCGCGAAGCCAGTTGAGTTGGTAGCCCAAACGCAATTCAGAAAAGCGATTGAGTTGGACGCCGGCATCGAGCGCCATCCCCTGGCGGCGCAGGCGATACTCGGCGACGCGCTTCGTGGATGAATAGACATCGAAAGGATTGCTGTCGACATAGAGACGGGGAGCGATGAAGAAGCGGCTGTTGGGCGTGAAGGGTTTATAGATTTCCGAAGAGGCGCCGAAGTGTGAGCCGAACCAGACATCGTTGCGCCACTCTCCGCGGTAGCCCCAGAAGTCGAGCCAAGTGATGCGCGAGCCGATCGAGAAACGAGTGTTGCTGCTGTCGACGCCATTGATCTCGACGGCTGGGGTGACGGTGATCGGGCCCGACTCCTTTGGAGTAACGGCCACCTCTACGCCGTCGCCGTCGGCGGTCGCACGATGATAGCGGAGGCTGGCGTAGCGTCCCTGTCCAACGGTCTTGGTGAGCTCGCTCTCAAACGAATCCACTGTCGGGTCTTTGCCGACAACCTCAGTCAACTTTTGCGCAACCGCCTCGGTACTACCTGTCGATGCGCCTGCGACAGAAATGGATTCGATGCGCCGCAACGGTTGCCGAGTGCGCGAGGCGCGCTTGCGCTGAAACTCAGCATAGTCGGCTTCATCAAGCGCGAAGCGCCCCAAGACGCGAGCCTTGGCTTCGGCGGCGGCGGTGCCAGCGGCGATGATCTCCTGATTGCGTCCGTAATCAGAGGTTCCAAAAGCGGCGAGATCGGCTACCAACACAACGTCGGCCAATTGGATCGTACGCATCTCCGCCGCCGCGATCATCACGCTGATGCTCTGGCCAAGCACCGCGCTGAGGCTACCCAACTGCTTCGGGTCGACCGGGCCCTTGCTCAGATGCACGGCGATGATGAGATCGACGCCGAGTTTCTTGGCGACATCGACTGGCAGGTTGTCGAGTAGGCCCCCGTCGACGTAAATCCCCTTGTCCTTGCGGACGGGTGAAAACACGCCGGGGATGGACATGGTGCTGCGGAGGGCCTCGTTGAGGGGGCCGGAATCCCACACCTTCAACTTACCGCTCACCAAATCCGCGGCGACACAGCGGAAGGGCGTAGGCAATTCATCGAAACTGTTGAGCGAGGGATAACCGAGCGTCAGGCGGCTGAGCATCAGTCCGATCTGGTGACCTTCATTAAAACCGGCGGGCAGCACGAGACCGTTCTTGATACCGAGCTCCAGGCGGGTGGGGAAGGCGAGCCGATCCTCCTTGCGGCGGTAGGACAAATCGCGAAAAGCGGTTTCGCCGCCAAGCAGCATTGGCCAATCGGCGCTGCGCGCAATCTCTCGAATCTCCGCCGGGCTGTGCCCTGCGGCATAGAAGCCGCCAATTAAACCGCCCATGCTGGCACCGACGATCACGTCAACCGGTACGCGCTTGGCTTCGAGCCACTCGAGCACGCCGATGTGCGCGAAGCCGAGCGCGGCACCGCCTTCGAGAACGAGCGCGACCCTTGGTCGCTTGGGTGTGGCCTGCGTCTGCGTGACCGGCGTCTGCGTGGCCGTCGTCTGGGCCCAAACCAAGAGTGGCACCAGGGCAGCGGCGGCAATCAGCCTGATCAATCCCATAACTTTCACCTTAGACTGTCGTCTTGGTAAGTTGTTTCGTAAAAAGCCGCTCCCCACTTAGATCGCGCAGTGTGACAGTAAGGCCACGCGTCTTTGAATCGATCTCCACCTCCCCAAAGAACTGCAGGCCGGAAGTGGGCGGTAAGTTAGACTTTCCCTTTTCAGGAGTCTTGGCATAGACGACTTCAATGCCGAAGGTATTGTCGGTTTGCCCGGGACCGCCAGTGCCCGCGTTCAGCGGCCCGCTGACAAATTCCCAGAACGGATCGAAGTCGGTAAACTGCGCTCGGGACGGATCGTAGCGGTGCGCGGCCGTGTAGTGGATGTCCGCCGTCAGCCAGACAGTGTCACGAATTTTCTCGCGTTTCATAAAACGCAGGAGGTCGGCGATCTCAAACTCGCGCCCCATCACGGTGCCCGGACCATTGGCCACAGCCTCAAACATGGGGCGGCCTTGCGTGTCTTTGCCATCGGAAACAAGAATGCCGATGGGCATGTCGGAGGCGATCACCTTCCAAGCGGCGCGTGAGGCCTTCAATTCGCGCTTCAACCACGAACGCTGCTCGGCACCGAGAAACTCAGTTTGGGGCCCTTCCTCCTCTTGACGATTATGTGAGTTGGCCGCGCGGTAACTGCGCATGTCCAGAAGAAAGACATCCAATAAAGGTCCATAAGCAATCTTGCGGTAGACGCGCGCCGTCTCGACTGGATTGCGGCGCATCGGGGCGTACTCGCGAAAAGCTTGGCTCGCGCGGGCGGCGATCAGATCGATACTCTTCTCTTTGTACCGAGCGTCTGCCTTGAGATCCTTGCCGGGCGACCAGTTGTTCATCACTTCATGGTCGTCCCATTGCCATACCTGCGGGATCTGAGCATTGAACGCGCGGACGTTGTCGTCGAGTAAGTTGTATTGGTAACATCCACGAAAGTCTTCGAGCGTCTCGGCTGGCTTACTCTTGGCCTCTGTTGTCAGGTTGCGCCAAATCGGACCCTCGGGAGGCTGCCAGGAAGCGGGTAATGGTTGGTCGGCATAAATTGTGTCGCCGGAATGCAGAAAGAAATCGGGCTGCCGGGAAAGCATCTGGCTGAAGATTTTGATCCCGCCCAAGTCGGGATTGATCCCGTAACCGGCGCCCACCATGTCGCCGCTCCACAAGAAGCGTACGTTGCGGGCCACGGCCGGAGCGGTGCGCAGGTGGCCAATCATTGGCTCACTGAGCGCGCGGCCCTCGCGAAGGCTCTCTAGAGTGACCCGATAATACAGATCGGCCCCCGCTGGCAGGCCGGTCAACACGTGGCTGGCCGTAAAGTCGCTGCCCTCCAACATGTGCGGCCCACGCACTCGTTGAAGAGGCCGCATGAACCCCTCGTCGCTGGCGACTTCGATCAGCATCCGCGAAGGGCGGTCGGCCCGCGTCCAGATCAAAGCCGAATCGGCAGCCGGATCTCCGCTCTGAACGCCGTGCGTGATTTTCGGCCGCGAATCCTGCGCGCGCACAAACGCCGGCGCTATCAGCGCCCCCAACATTACTCTGCGTTTCATCTATTTCACCCTCTTGAGGAGCGCCTTGGCGCGATCGATAATCATGTCCTCGGCACTTACCGAGATCGGCGCTGGCTGGCCGTAATAAACAAAACTGTCTTTGCCCTCATAGCCACACGATGCGCGACGCGAACTCCTGCTCGCCGAGACCGGACCGCTGGAGAAGCATGTGGACGTGCCGACCCGCCTCGGCGCACTCGTTGGCTTCCAAGTTTGCCCGGGTCAGGGTCAG
>JANXUM010000135.1 GCA_025356215.1 Bryobacter sp.
GGTAAGTGAACTGCGTGGGCTGCCCCGCGTATTGCTGGGGATTCCAACCCCAGGGGTTTGGGTGCTCCGAGATGAAGCGAGTGATGCCAGCGTAGCCCGCGGCGATGGAGCCTTTGTAGGGAGTTTGCGCGGCACCAAATAGCGGAGAGTAGAGCCAGAGATTGAGGGCAAAGATGGCGGCGAGTCCGACGCCCAAAACTAGGCGCGCGCGTTTTGTTTCCAAAGTACCCATCCTGAGCTGAGAAGTGTGAGAACGAAGAGGACTTCGCCCAAGGTCTTTTCGAGCGGTTTGTCGAAGATCAGATCGATGCTGGTGACGCCGGCTGGAGCATCGACGCGGACGAAGCCGAGCTGATCCTGAGTGACGGGGAGGCGGCCCAGGTTGCTTTCCGCGCGCCAGGCGGTGTCATAGCTGGTCTGCAGGATGACGCTCTGATTTTTGCTGGTGACACCTTCAAAGCGAATGCGATCCGTGCCCTGCCAGTGGGTCGTGGTTGGGGCCTCGGGGCCTTGCTCGTAGACCGCGACGTACTTCTCAAGGCCGGGCATGTCGGTCTGGTCTTTGATCTTGGGCAGAGCGTCCAAGGCGGCGCGGTCGACGATGCGTGCCGAAGATCTGTAATGGCGCGGGATCTCGAAGATGTGATTGTCGCGCTCAAAGCCATAGACCTCTTTTAGCTGGCCGTCGAATTTTTTTGGGTAAAGGAAGTCTTTGTACCACTCATCGGAATTGGGGCCGTGGACGGCGACGAGGTCGACGCCCATGACCTGAAGCCAGGCGATGGCGAGCTTCGGGTCGGGGCCCATGACGATCTCCCATTGGCTGGGCATGACCATCGGATTCTGCAAGCCTTGCTCAGAGCTGCCGCCAAGCTGGTTCAGGTCGTGCCAGGTGTTGTACCAGAAGCGGACGGCGCCAGTGACATAGGCGCGTGCTTCGGGACGATTGGCCGCGATCCAGGCGGGGGTACGCCAATAGACGGTGGTCTTGTAGTCCGTGCCCAAGGGGAAAATGGCGCGGCTGTGGCGAATGTAGTTGTAGTGGAGGGCGGCTGTGGCGATCGCGATGACGGCGACGACCGCGCGGCCCGCGCGACCGATCCGCCACATGGCGAGGATGGGAATGAAGGCGACGAGAATCCAGATCAGGTCGAGTTCTGGCACGAGGCG
The DNA here is from genome assembly GCA_025356215.1 of Bryobacter sp. GTDB lineage: Bacteria > Acidobacteriota > Terriglobia > Bryobacterales > Bryobacteraceae > Bryobacter. The sequence continues at coordinate 1,171 of JANXUM010000135.1, forward strand.
CATCGGCTCTCCAATGACGCGAAAGTTTAGCCAATAATTGCCGAGGACATTGACGGTGAAAAATAGCGCGCTGCCCAGCAGGAATAGCAGCCAGGCGCGATCCGGTTTGCGCTGAAACAGGCGGTTGGTGATCGAGAGGAAAGCGATGAGGAGCAGTAAGGCGAGCCAGCCGGACCAGAAGTTGCCGCTGGAGGAAACGAACTGCATGTTGCGCAGCGTGATCTTCAGGTAGCTGGGGGTAAGCCAGAAAGCAGAGAGGCCATAGGCAACAAGTGGCACGATGGCGGCGTAGAGGAAGAGGCGCCAGTTCTTCTCGGTGACCCAAATGGCCCAGAACAGAAGCGGGAAGAACATGGCGAGAGCGGTGGCGCCGTAGAAGTTATTGGAGACGACGAGCGTGGCGGCAACGCTGGCGGCGATGGCCCAGGAGACGCTGCGCCGACGCAAGGCAAGCCAAGTGAAAGCCAGTGCAAATGGGATGCAGGCAAAGGACGTCATGTGCGGACCCTCGCCATATCGGACGAGCACGTTGAGCCGCGTGGGCCCATTGCGGAACATGTCTTTCGCAATGTCGGGCAAGACGAGGTAACCCGGAGACACGACGGCGGCGGCCAGGGCGGCGGCTATGGCAATGCCGCGGTGGCCAAAGCCTAACCGGGCCAACAGGTAGACGCCGGCAATGCCAAGGCAGTAGAAGAAGCCAGTGTAGATGTGATAGGTTTGGGCGGGGTCGATGCCGCTGTATTTGGCGATGGCGGCGGTGCCATAACGCAGCGCGGGCGGGTAGACATAGTCGAAACGCGTGCCGGTGTACCAGAAGGGTTGCCAGAGCGGGCGAGGCCAATGGTCGCGCAGCATGCGAGCGTCGGCGATGAAGGTGGACTCGATCGACGCCCAGTTATCGGTGTACTTCAGCTTCCAGTAGGGACGGATGAGAAACGCCGTAAAGAGGAAGAGGAGGGCGAGGTCGAGTAGCCAAGTGCGGCGGCCTTTGAGCATTTTGACTGACGCCAATGGTAACACTCGGGCCCACAAGTGGGCGAGACTATAGGCATGGCATATCCAGAACAATTCCTGATGCCGATGCGTCAGGACCTAACCAAATACGGCGTCGAAGAGGCGCGCACGCCCGAGGCTGTCGACGAGGCTCTCAAGTCGGAGACGCTATTAATGATCGTGAACTCGATCTGCGGCTGCGCAGCGGGCAAGGCGCGCCCGGCGATTGGCGCGGCGTTGCAGAATGCGAAGAAGCCGGCCAAGTCGGCGACGGTGTTTGCGGGCGGCGACGAGGCGGCGACGGCGCACCTGCGCGGGTTGCTGAGCGAGTTTCCTCCTTCGAGCCCGGCGATGTTTCTGTTCAAGAACGGCAAACCGGTGTTTGTGCTACATCGCCGCGATATTGAGTCCAGCGACCAGTTCTCGTTGTCGATGCGCCTGAAAGAAGCCTTCGAGCAACACTGCTAATGTTGGACCCGATCGAGTTGACTTGCCGGTTGGTGGACATCGAGTCCATCACCGGCAACGAAATGGCGGTGTCGATCGAACTGGAAGCGATCCTACGCGGCTTGGCCGAGCGCTTTGAGGGCGTAGTCGAGCGAATTGAAGTGGAGCCACAGCGGGACAATTTGTTCTGCTACTTTGGCGAGCCGCTAGTGACCTTGTCGACACATATGGATACGGTGCCGCCGTTTTTCGCTTCGCGTGTGGACGATGAGTTCATCTGGGGGCGAGGGGCCTGCGACGTTAAGGGCATCATCGCGGCGATGCTCTGCGCCGGGGAGAAAATGCTCGAGGCGGGACATCGCGGCATCGCGTTCCTGTTCGTTGTGGGCGAGGAGCGCAATAGCGTTGGTGCCTATCACGCGGGGCGCAATGGGCGAGGGTCGCGATTTATCGTCAACGGCGAGCCGACGGAAAATAAACTGGCGCTGGGGTCCAAGGGGGCGTTGCGGCTGGAGCTATCGGCCAGGGGCAAGATGGCGCACTCGGCTTACCCGGAGTTGGGTGAGTCGGCGATCCTGAAGCTACTGGACGCGCTCGAGCGGATTCGCAAGATCGCACTGCCGCAGAGCGAAATTCTGGGGCCGTCGACGATGAACATCGGCCTGATTGGCGGTGGGCGGGCACCGAACGTGATTCCGGACGCGGCGAAAGCGGAGCTGTTGATCCGGTTGGTGGACGACGGCGACTCGACCGTGGCGGCGATCCGTGAGGCCTGCGCGGGGCTTTGCGAGGTGAACGAGGTGCTGCGAATTCCGGCGGTGCTGCTGGGGGCGATTGACGGTTTTGATACGATGGTAGCTTCCTATACCACTGATATCCCGGCATTTCAGGGCGCTTGGGGGCAACCTTACCTCCTGGGCCCTGGCACGATTCACGTAGCGCACACAAGCGAAGAGCGAATCCCGAAGAAGCAATTGCTGGATGCGGTGGAAATTTATCAGCACATGCTAAGGACGCTCCTCGAAAGATGTCATCCCGTATTGAAGTAGGTGTTCTCGGTGCCACCGGCATGGTGGGCCAGAATTTTGCGCGGCTGCTGGACGGCCACCCTTGGTTTGAATTGACCTGGGTGGGGGCCTCGGACCGGTCGGCGGGCAAGAAGTATCGCGACGCCACCAATTGGCGGCTGGATGGCGTGATGCCGGAAAGTGTCGCGAATCTGACTGTGAACGAGTGCAAGCCGGGCAGTGCGCCGAAGCTTGTGTTCTCGTCGATGGACGCGAACGTGGCCACCGAGATCGAGCAAGCTTTTGCCGAAGCGGGGCACATGGTTGTCTCGAACTCGAAGAACTTCCGGATGGAGAGCGACGTGCCTCTGCTGGTGCCGGAGGTGAACGCCGATCACTTGGGCCTGCTGAAAGTGCAACGGGAGAAGCGCGGCTGGAAGGGCGGGATCGTGACTAACCCGAATTGCGTGGCGGTACCGCTGGCGACGGCGCTGGCACCGTTTAAGCAATACGGCATCACTCGGCTGATTACGACCAGCATGCAAGCGGTGAGTGGTGCCGGCTATCCGGGTGTCGCGTCGATGGACATTCTGGGCAACGTGATCCCCTACATTGGCGGCGAAGAGCCCAAGGTGGAAGAAGAGCCCTTGAAGATCCTGGGCGATTTTGCGGGCGATCGTGTCGTTGATCTGAACGCCAAGATGAGCGCGCATTGCAACCGTGTGCCGGTGATCGACGGGCACATGCTGACGGTGAGCGTGGAGTTGGCCAGGAAGCCGAGCCTTGAGGAATTACTGCGCGAGATTAACGCGTTTCGCGGTTTGCCACAGGAGCGCAAGCTGCCCAGCGCGCCTCCAGTGCCGTTGGTTTACATGACCGAAAACGATCGACCGCAGCCGCGGCGCGACGGGCCACGGGACGGCGGGATGACGGTGTTTATGGGCCGATTGCGGCCCTGTTCGATCTTCGACTGGAAGTTCGTTTGTCTGGGTCACAACACGATCCGCGGGGCGGCGGGTGCGGCGGTGTTGAACGCCGAGTTGATGCATAGCGAAGGCCTGTTGTAAGCCAATGATCGTGATGAAGTTCGGCGGTACGAGCGTCGAGTCGGCGGTCGCGATCGAGCGGCTGCGCGATATCGTCGCCTCGCGCTTGCCGGAACAGCCGATCGTCGTTGTATCGGCGATGGGCAAGACGACCAACCGGCTGCTGGAGGCGGCGGGGCTGGCCGTGGCGGGGCAAAGAGCGGAGGCACTCGACAAGGTGGAAGCCTTGCGCGCCTACCATCACGCCGAGGCGGACCGCTATGGCGCGGCGGTAGTGATTGACGAGCACTTTCAGGAACTGACAGAGCTGGTGCGGGGCCTGGCGATCCTGGGCGAACTGACGCCGCGCAGCATCGACGCGATCTCAAGCTTTGGAGAGAGGATCTCCAGCCGGGTTGTGGCGATGGCCCTGGGCGCGAAGCACGTCGATAGCCGCGACGTGATCGTGACCGATACTCGGCATACGCAAGCGGTGCCGCTGTACGCCGAGACCAACGCGAAGCTCGCTGCTGTCGAGTGGGGCGCGGTGAGCGTGATGGGTGGCTTTATTGCCGCGACGGCGGCCGGGGTGACCAGTACGCTGGGGCGCGGGGGAAGCGACTTTACAGCCAGCATTGTGGGCGCGGGCGTGGACGCGACGGAGATCCAGATCTGGACGGATGTGGACGGCATGCTTACCTGCGACCCGACCGTGTTGCCGGGCGGCCGGCGGGTGAAGGCGATCAGCTTTGCCGAGGCGGCGGAATTGGCTTATTTTGGCGCCAAGGTGTTGCATCCGTCGACGGTTGTGCCGGCGATTGAGAAGAACATTGCAGTGTTGATTTTGAACTCGCGGCGGCCCGAGGTGGCGGGCACGCGGATTACAGCCGAGGGGCCAAAGTCGAAAGATGTTGCCAAGTCGATCGCTTGTAAAAAGAGCATCACGCTGGTAAATATACAGTCGACGCGGATGTTGATGGCGCATGGATTTCTGCGGAGGATCTTTGAGATCTTCGATCGCTACGAGACGCCGGTGGATATGATCGCCACTAGCGAAGTGAGCGTCTCTCTGACGATCGACAACACGGCCAGGATGGAAACGATCGAGCGGGAGTTGCGCGAGTTTGCCGACGTGGACGTCGAGCACGACAAGGCGATCGTATGCCTGGTGGGCGACAACCTGCGTTGGCAGCCTGGGGTGGCGCATCGCTTGTTTCGGGCCTTGGACCCGATCAACGTGCGCATGATCAGCCAAGGGGCCAGTCTGCGCAACATCAGCGTGGTGGTGGCGCAGAGCGAACTGCGGGAAGCTGTGGAGCGCCTGCACCGGGAGTACTTTACCGACGTGGACCCGGAGGTTTTTGAATGAAGATCGCAATGGTTGGCTACGGCAAGATGGGCAGGACGATCGAAGGTCTGGCGGCGGAGTACGGCGGCGAGGTTGTGCTTCGTCTGGACGAGTTCAACAACGCGGGCCAAGCGATGATGACGGCGGAGCACTTTGCCGGTATCGACGTCGCGATTGAATTTACGACGCCGCATACGGCGGTGCCAAACATTCTGAAGCTGTTGGAGCTTGGGGTGCCGACGGTGGTGGGTTCGACGGGTTGGCTTGACGAGCTGCCGGCGGTGCGAGAGGCGGTGAACAAGGCGAATGGCGGGCTGGTGTGGAGTCCCAACTTTTCGATCGGCGTCAATCTGTTCTTTGCGGCGGTGAAGCGGTTGGCCGGGCAGATGGAAGACTTCCCCGAGTATGGCGCGTGGGCATGGGAGATCCATCACGCCGCGAAGAAGGACGCCCCCAGCGGGACGCTGAAGATGGCGGTGCAATCGATGCGCGGCGGCGGCTACACGCGCGAGGTGAGCGAGAGCTCCAACCGGGCGGGGGCGGTGCCGGGAACACATGAAATCGGCTTCGATTCGGCGGCGGATACGCTAACCTTGCGGCATACGGCGCGCAGCCGCGATGGATTTGCGCGTGGGGCGCTGAAGGCGGCGCAGTGGATTGTCGGTAAGACGGGCGTTTACGAGTTTGACGAGATCCTGTTCAAGAAATAGATCATGAGCATATTCAACGGTTGTGGCACGGCGATTATTACGCCATTTCAGAAGAACGGCAGCCTGGACGAAGCGGGGCTGAAGAAGCTGGTGCGGCGTCAGATCGACGCGGGGATTCACTTTCTAGTGCCTTGCGGAACGACGGGCGAAAGCCCGACGCTGACGCGCGAAGAGCACCTGCGGGTGATCGAGATTACTGTGGCCGTTGCCAAAGGCGAAGTGCCGGTGCTGGCCGGGGCGGGCGGTTACAACACGGCGGAAGTGATCGAGCTGTCCAAGGCGGTGGAGGCCCTGGGCGCTGACGGACTATTGAGCGTGACGCCTTACTATAATCGGCCCACGCAAGAAGGTTTGTTTCAGCATTACAGGGCGATCGCCAAGGCAGTGAAGTTGCCGATCGTAATCTATAGCGTAAAGGGCAGAACCGGCGTCAACGTTGAGCCTACGACCCTGGCGCGGCTGGCTGAGATCAAGAACATCGTCGGAGTGAAGGAAGCTTCGGGCGATATCGCGCAGATGGCGCGAGTCGTGCAGGAGGTGCCGGAGGGCTTCGATGTATTGAGCGGCGACGATAGCTCGACGATTCCGCTGATGGCGCTGGGCGGGACGGGGATCATCTCGGTGGCGGGCAACCAGATTCCGGGTGAGATGGCGAACCTGGCGGAGGATTGCCTCAATCAGGACTTTGCGTCGGCAAGAGCGATCCAGCGGCAATTTCTGCCGTTGATGGACGTGAACTTCATCGAATCGAATCCGATTCCGGTGAAGGCGATGATGGCTGAGATGGGCTTGTGCAAGGCGGTGTGGCGGCTGCCGCTGGTGCCGCCATCGGAGGCCAGCATGGCGAAGATCGTAGCGGTAATGAAGCAGGTAGGACTGTAATGCAAGAGGGAATGCAAGCGGCAATCGAAGCGGCGTTTGAACGGCCGGCCAAGGACCTTGGCGAGGCGGAACAGCGCTTGTTTCGCGATTTCAAAATTGGCTTGAACGAGGGGCGATTCCGGGCGGCGCAGCCGGACGCGGATTCTCCAACCGGTTGGACGGTGAACACGTGGGTAAAGAAGGGAATCCTGATGGGGTTCCGGCTGGGCCAGACGGTGGACATGAGCGTGGACACGCAGCGGCAGCCGTTTTTCGACAAGGCAACGTTTCCAGTCAAGCAATTCAGCGCGGCCAACGGGGTCAGGATCGTGCCGGGTGGATCGAGTATTCGGGACGGCTGTTTTGTGGGCGTGGGCGTGATTTGCGCGCCGCCGATGTTTATTAACGTGGGCGCGTATGTGGGTGAGGGGACGATGGTGGACAGCCACGCGCTGGTGGGGAGTTGCGCGCAGATCGGCAAGAACTGCCACTTGTCGGCGGCGGCACAAATCGGTGGAGTTTTGGAACCGGTTGGTGCCTCGCCCGTCATTATTGAAGATGACGTGATGGTTGGCGGCAATTGCGGTGTCTACGAAGGCACGGTGGTGAAGCGGCGGGCGGTGCTGGGCACGGGAGTGATCCTGAACCGATCGACGCCGGTTTACGATTTGGTCCATGAGCGTGTGCTGGCGGCGACGGACGACATGCCGCTGGTGATTCCCGAGGAGGCGGTGGTGGTGGCCGGGGCGCGCAACGTGGCCAGAGGCATTGGCAAGGAGTGGGGCGTCTCACTCTACACGCCGGTGATCGTAAAGTATCGGGATCAAAAGACCGAAGGCAAATTGCGGCTGGAAGATTTGTTGAGGTAAGAATGCGTTTTGCGATTTGTTTGATTTCGTTTGGGACGGCGATGCTGATGGCGCAGCAGGCGGCGCGATTTGGCGCGCAGATTCCGGTGCAGACCGAGTTTCTCGCCAAGGTGCAAGAGGTGACGGCGGACGGGACGAGCGGGATGCCGCACTGGGCCAGCGACAGCAAGCGGATGCTGATCGTGTCGGGCGCGAAGGATGCTTGCCGTCAGGCTTATTGGATCGATTTGGCGACGAAGGAGCGTAAGCTGGCCTCGTTGGGCAAGGGCAGCGTGCGCAGCGCGGCCCCGTTGGTGAAGGGCAAGATCTGGATTTTCGATTCGACCCAGGATGCGGGGGAAGCTTGCGCGCCGACGGCGCTGGGGACGGTGCCGGGCGACTTTAATATCTTCGTGAACGACGAGAAGGGCAAGATGCGGCGCTTGGCCGGCGCTACGGGATACGATGCGGAGTTGGATGTGAGCGCGAGCGAAAAGCTGATCGTGTACACAAGCCAAGGCAGCGGCGACCTGGAGATTTGGACGATGGAATGGGACGGGATGAACAAGAAGCAGCTGACCCATTCGCCGGGCTACGACGGGGAGCCGAATTTCTCCAACGACGGCAAGCGGATTGTGTTCCGGAGCCGCCGGGCGCGGACGCTGGAGGCGCAGAAGCAGGAGAAGGCGTTGCTGGCAGCGGGGAAATCGGACAGTCAGCCAAGCGAGATTTTCGTGATGGATCGCAAGGGCACCGACGAGAAGCAGATCACCAGCTTTGGGTGCGCGGTGATGCATCCGGTTTGGGCACCGGACAATCGGCGGATCCTCTTCAGTGCAAACCTGCCCACATGTGTGGGGAGCAAGTTTGAGTTGTTCATGGTGAACCTGGACGGGTCTGGCTTGGTGCAATTGACCAAGGGGAGCAAGATGGCCGGGCAGCCGAGCTTTTCGCCGGATGGCAAGTATCTGGCCTTTGTGCGGGACGGGAATGTTTATACGGCGGATTGGATGGCGCCAGCGCCGCCGCCGGATTCGCTGTCGCCGCTCTCCAAGCCGTAGGGGCACACCTAGGGTGTGCCCCTGGAGCGGACGGATTCAGTTGTCGAAGATCTGGGCGGGCGGGGGGCCCTCGGGGCGGCCTACATTAGGCGGCGATTGGGTTCGTTTCGTTGTTTTCTAATTTTGCTGCTTCGATTTCGGCTTTCTCCTTTTCGAGCTCGTTGTAGAAGTGGGCCAGCTCGTCTGGGTGGTCCTCGAAGGTGTAGTGGAGGAGGAGGTTCCAGAGGTAGTTGCCGGGGAGACTTTGAAGCCGGGCGCGGACGGCTGGGTCGACGTCGTCGGGGTGGGGTGTCGCGGTGGCTGCCGGCGATTGGGCCTTCGGTTTCGAATCGGGGCGGCTTGGGATGTGGGGGATGTCTTCGATTGGGTCGGGCTCGGGCTCGTGTGAATTGGCTTCGTTTGCGTCGTTTGCGATTCGCTCTTTGATGAGCTTGCGGAGGGCGTCCATGGTGCGGCGGATGCGGGTGGGCATGCGGTCGAGCTCGCGAAGGAGGACGGGGAGGACGTTGCTTTCTTTGGACATGCGCTCGAAGCCGAGGGCATCTTCGAAGTCGAGCTGGCAGACGAGATTTGTTTTGGGAGTGCCGGGTTTGGCGCAATAGAAATCCATGAGGTTGGTGTAGTGGGACTGGATGTGCTGGTAGCGGATTTGCTGGTGGACGAGTTGCTGGAGAAGGGTGTGCTCGCTGGGGGTGAGGGGCTGGAATTCTTCGGTGTAATTGAGGATGAGTGCGGCGGAGTAGTT
>JANXUM010000565.1 GCA_025356215.1 Bryobacter sp.
CATCGAGAAATCGCCTTGCGTGAATATGATTTCGTTTGACGAAGGCCTCGTACCCAATCCAAGCTGTAGGCCCGCCGGGACGACTGTTTGCGAACCTGCCGCGGCACCGGGCTGAATCAAGTTTTGATAAATCAAGTCCTGGAACTGAGCCCGGCGCATCTTGAAGCCCGCCGTATTGGCGTTGGCCAGATTGTGTGCGATGTTGTCGACATTCAATTGCTGAGCGGACATTCCGGAGCCCGCGCTGTAGAGTGCTCGAATCATAGTTGTTTCCTAAACCCGACCGACTTCGTCGATCGATCTCTTGCCCATCTCCGCGTGCAATTGCAATGCCTTTTGGAGCATCTCGAATTGGCGCGATATCTTTACGAGTTGAATGCCGCCCGATACAGGATCGGCATTGGACTTTTCAAGCCAGCCTTGGTGTACCTCCGCACCCACGGCACGCTTGAGACTTGCGGAATCGCTGAGGGCGAAGTATGAATCGCCGCTTTTGGTCAGCTTGGTTGCGTCGGACGGCTCCATCAGATCGATGCGCGCCAGCGCGACATTATTCTGATGGACAACTCCCAGACTGTTGATGTCCAGGGGCCGATTCGGGTCGAAGCGAAACGTAGGCGGCAAGGGATTGCCGTCGGGGAGAGTCAGTTTCACTTTGAATCCCTCTTTGGTTTTTAACAGCCCGTCGGTCCCGATTTGGAAAGAGCCATTACGCGTCAATAAATTGCCATTTGGGGACCCATCCGCCATTTCTGTGACGAAGTAAGCGTTGCCTTCGAGGCCAAGATCTAGTGACCGCTCCGTGTGTTCCAACTGGCCCTGGCTGAAGTTGATCCAGGACTGGCGAAGGTCCGGGGAAAGGCTAGTAAAATCGCGGCCTTGGTTGCTTTCAATTGCTTCGGGCGCACCGTAGAGGGTGTAGCGTTCCAGCTCGGATTTGAAGGCCGTAGTGCCACTATTGGCTAGATTGTTTGCCGCGATGTCGAGGCTTTCGGCGCGCGATCTGAGGCCACTGGCGAGGATGCTGGTTATGGAGTCCATGGTTGGTCCTGCCAAGGGGCAGTGCAATCACAATGCCAAAGCTGCCGGAGTGTTTGGCAAGCCGCGTGCATGGACATGATGCGTGACACCGACAATGCCAACGGCCGAATTGATCGCGCCTCTCGTGCCGCTATCTTCTCGGGCACCATTGGCTCAGAAATCGAATTTGCCTCTCCCAGTTTCCGGGTCCACCGAAAATCTGGACGCTTTGATGAGTGTATGGGCCGCGATCTTTCAGCAACAACTTGCACCAGAGATTCCACCGCCAGTCGACGCTTCCGCGTTCAAGCCGACGGGGGGAGGAGAAAATGCTGTCGGCGGGCTGGCCCTGATCTCGACGCAGGTGACTGATGATAAATCGCCGACCGAATCCGCGAAGGTCGAAACGGTGCCGATAGAGAAGAGGTCGACAGGGGGCGCAAGTACGGTCGAGGTGCCACCATCGAGGCTTGTCGGTGAGGCCCCCAAGGTCGAGCAGACAGAGCCGCCGCCTATCCTCGCCGCTGGCAACTTACTGCCGACAATCACACGGACCGACGCTGCCAAAGCTGCGCAGCCAGTGGTGAAGGGTAACCAGCCAGAAACCCCCGTCCCGCCGGTCCCCGCGCCGCCAATGGTCAGCGGTGTTCCGAAGCCCGCCGCCCGCAGCACGCGAATGGCTTCTGAGACACCTGGACCTGCGAGCCCGATCGTGCCGGTGCAGGAATTCAGCGAAGTGACGACGCTCAGCACGGAACTTCATCTGAAGCGCGCGGTCCCACAGAGACAAGCGGTGCGCGCGCAGAGTTGGACAACCGCAGTCGAGCACGCCGAACCGATTCAAGAAGCCGAAGCCGATCCAGCCCGGGAACCGGAAGCTTCAGTGATCCTTGCGCACGGCGACAGGAATCCGAGGACGGAAGCGAGAAAGACGGAGACAGTTGCGATTGAAGGCACACCAGAACCGGTTACCCGGGAACAAATCCAGGTATCCCCACAGAGTTCAAAACTGAACGACGACCCATCTTCTGCCAACCATACGACACTCGTTGCGGCGACCCAGCCTAGAAGCGAACGGACGGAACCCGCAAGTGCCATTCCGCCGCCGCCCCCGCCGCCTCCCGTCACTCGTATGGCCCCACCGCCGCCCCAAGTTCAAATGGGATCAGGCATCGCCAAGACCATCTCGATTCGAATTCCCTTCGCGGAATCCAGCGCCGGGGAAGGTGCCCGCCACATCGATCTTGTCTTCGAGAATCGGAACAATGATTTGACCCTGCAGTTCCATTCGCCGACGAGCGAGATCCAGCAACGGATTGAAGAGTCGATGCCCGCGTTGATGGACAAGTTACAGACGGCAGACTGGACGGGTAAGCCGTCCGCGCCCGCGGTTCCCGGCGGCGCGGAGCCGGTGCTTGAACTTCGAAAGCGGGCGGATCCGCTGGCCGCTCCAGCGCCTAGCCTCGAGCTCAATCGCGCGATCACGCAGGGCGGAGAGTCCTCTCAGATGGGGTCGCGCTTCGATGATCAGACTTCGCAACGCAAGGAGCAACCCACTCAAGCCCAGCCGGGCCGGAACCGTAAGAAAGAACGGGCTTGGCAATTTGAAATCGATTCCGAGACGGAATCTTAAACGCAGCAAAAGGAGTATCTCATGATCAGCCCAGTCGATATAGCGCGCAATCTCAGCAGCACTCTCAACGTCCCGACGGTAAGCGCCAGAGCGGCGTCAGCCGCGACAACCACTCCGACGGAGAAGACGGCGGCAGACCCGAATGACTTAGCCAACAAGGAGGTGTTTCTGCAACTCTTGATTGCTCAAATCAAGAATCAAGACCCGACCAAACCGGCCGACAGCATCCAGTACATCACCCAACTCAGTCAGTTCACGAGCACGGAACAGTTGGTGGATATCAAGTCGACGTTGAAGGAAATCAACACCTTCCTCAAAACCACAAAAACGCCAACGGTTGGCGCCGATCCCCAATAGAAAGCTTCAGGAGAAAACCCAAACAGATGTTCACTTCCTTTTCGACCGCATTATCCGCGCTCGGCGCGCATGCCACCGCCGTTGACGTTGTCGGTAATAATTTGGCGAACTTGAACACTGCTGGCTTCAAAGCCAGCAGTGTGTCCTTTTATGATTTGGTCACGCAGTCGCTCGGCGCGGGTCTCGGCGAGACCCAAGTCGGTTTCGGCGTCGGCCGGCCACTCACGCTGCGGAGCTTTTCTCAGGGTGCGATCCAAGCAAGCTCGGGCTCGCTGGACTCGGCCATTCAGGGCGACGGATTTCTAGTCCTCAAGGGTCAGCAGAATCAGGTTGTCTATACGCGCGGTGGCAGTCTTGTGGTGGACAAGTCCGGCACACTACTGACGGGCAAGGGCTACCGAGTGCAGGGCTGGACTGAAGTTGGCGGTAAGGTCGACACCAACAGCCCTGTGGGTGACATCGTAATCCCGGTGGGATCGATCAAAGCCCCGCAGGCGTCGACTGCGTTCCAGTTTGA
>JANXUM010000170.1 GCA_025356215.1 Bryobacter sp.
CGCCGCCGGGCCCCAGCCTGTAGATCAACTTCCACATCGGCGTCTTCTTCTCATAAGCCGCATTCACAAACACCGTGTTCCGTCCCTTGGCCACCGTCGCCGCCTTAAAGTCGACGCTCTTGGCCTCGGCCACAAAGGCCAGTAACTTCTTCTTCAAGTTCGGTCGCAACGCCCGCTTGTTGTAGTTCAACTGCTGTTCTTTCTTCGCATCGTCCGCCGCCGCTCCCGCCCCTCCGCCCGCATCCACATACACCGCGAGCAAACTCCCCACCTGAAACTTTGCCTTGGCCCCCGCCAAATCGGTCGACGCCAGCTTCTTCGCGTCGTTCAGCAAGACAGTCGCCTGCGCGTGCTGAGCCTTTTCTTTGGCGGTCTTTGGCGGAATTGATGACATCTGATCCTTGATCCCATCCGCCATCTCCTTCACCGTGTTCGCGTCCCAACTCCCCACTTGCTTTCCCATACTCACCGCCATTTGCCGCATTCCGTCCCTCACCATCATCTCGGTGGAGGCCAGCAGCGCGGCCTCATTGCCGGATTTCGCCGCAGCCTCCATGCTGGCCGCCGCATCCGTCACCGCGATCCCATGATTCACCGCATTGTTCGATGTCTTGATCCTCGCGTTGTAGGCGGCCTCAAACACCGGCGTCGTCACCAGCGCCTTCGCGGCCAGACCCAACTCCTTCACGATGCCCGCCCGTGCGGCATCCCCCAGCGCGAGAAAGATCGGACGCGCCGTCGATCCCATCGTCGGTAAGCGAAAGCCAGCCTCGGCGTCCGCCAATTCCTGAGTCACATAGTAAGTGACATTCTGATCGAAGCCCGCACGGGTCAGCTTCAAGGTCTGTAGAGATTCCTGCCATGCCAGGCAAAGTGTTGCGACGGCGAATACAGCCGCGATGGGTCGAAACATCACGACAGGTTATCGCAATCGCCTAGATTGCGCTCAGGATCTCCCGCCCATGTCGATGCGCAATATAATGCGCCTCGCCCGCAAACTCTGTCAGCATGGCACCGCCAATCCGCCTGGCCAGCCAACGGCTACACTCCGAGGGCACCTGAAAATCCTCGCTCCCCACCCAGATCCGCACCGGACAACCGATCGCCTCCAAGTCAAAATCCCATTTCCCGCTCAACAACTGCAAGTCCGCCACGATGTGCCGCACCCCCTGTTCAAACGCCACCCCATGCGTCAGCGCCATCGCCTCCAGCCTACCCGGCTCCAACAGGATCGCCTTGTCCAAGGGGTGCAAACTCTCCACCAGTCGCCGCTCACAATCCATCGGTCGCCACCCATGATAGGCCCGCAATAGCGACAGCGCCGCCACCGCCCCCAAGGGCATCCGCCTCATCAGAAACTGGCCCCAGCCCGCCCAAGGCGGCGGATAGTCGACACCCCTGGGCGGCCCAAACTCGCATAAGGAACCAATCAGATTCAAGCTCAGCACGCGCGAAGGCAACCCCGCCGCCACCGCCTGCGCGTAAGCCCCGCCTGCTGAAAATCCCAAAACATGAAACTGCCCCAGGCCCCGCTCATCCGCCCACTCGCCCACCGTCCTCGCCCAATCGCTCAGCCCCCGCGCCGCCACAAACTCCGTTCCCCCATACCCCGGCCGATCCAGACTAAACCAACGAATGCCCAACTCCCGCAACATCTCATCGCTCGCAAACTGCTCCAGTCGCGAACTCGGCCAGCCATGAAAATGCAAAAGGGGCCGGCCTTCCGGCAAGCCCCTCTCCAACCAACTAACGCGCGAAGAATTTGCCAAGCAATCCAACCACGTCGTCCACCGCGCTACCGTCACGATTGAAGTCCAGCATCCCCGCGAGCCCCGTCGCCGGCGCCTCGGTCGCTCCAGCCCCACCCATGCGCTTGGCCAACGCGCCCATCGCCATCGACGCCACCACCGGCAGCATGCTCTTGATCAGCGTGTCGCTCAAACCGGTGTTGCCCGCCACGTGTGTCGCCAGCGCCCGGCTTGCGTCCTTGCTTCCTAAAAGATGCCCAAGAATCCCATTCCCGTCGTCAACAGCGCTGGGGTCCTGCAGCGATGCCGGATCGTCGACATACTGCGAGTGATTCCCGCCCATCAGGGCGCCCAACATTCCTTCCAGGCCCCCCTCTTGCGCTATGTTGTTTTGCGCACCATGCGCCAGTGCCGGCAGCAATTGCCCCAGCACGGCCTGCGCCTGATCTCCCGAGATCCCAAACTGTTGCGCAAGCGCTTCGACATTCTGGCCACCGTTGGCGTTCGTTAGCATTTCAAGCAGATTCATCCCCCGGAGAATATCACGGACGCTGTCGCCGCACCGTCCAGATCCCAATGACTTCATGAAATCTACCGAACAAATCACTATACTGATCCCATGCGATTCATGGAATTCGCCGCTCTCACTTACTTACTCGGCAACGTCGCGCAAGCCCAACTTACCGGCACGGCCACCCTCTCCGGCAAGATCCTCAACGCCCAAACCAACGCCCCCATCCCCAAAGCCACCGTCACCCTCACTCTTGTTGCAACTCCCTCCGCCTCCGCCATCGCCCTCACCACCCCCACTGGCGATTTCACTTTCGATAAGCTCCCTGCCGGCCAATACGGCCTCCAAGCCAACAAGCAAGGCTTCCGTCCCACCAGTTTCGGCAGCCGCGTCTCCACCCAGCCCGGCACGATCGTCACGCTCGACGAAGGCGCGCGCAAAGACGCTCTTGTCATCCGCCTCCCCCTGACATCCACCATCGGCGGTTTCCTCGTCGACGCCGATGGAGACCCCATCGTCGCCACTGACATCTCGCTCTACCGCTTGACAACTCGCGACGGTCGTCCCGCTTCGCAGCAGCAAGGCGGGGTCCAATCCGACGAGCGCGGTGCCTACCGCTTCGACGTCCAGCAGCCGGGCCGCTACTGCGTCGCGGCCAACACGAATGTCTCGCGCGGATTCAACTACTTCAACAACACCGGCAAACTCCCCATCGTCACAATGCCGGTCCTCTACCCCGCCGGCTGCGGAACCGAAGGCGGCCGCACATTGGAGATCGCCGCCGGAGGCCGAATTGCCAACCTTGACATCGTCATCCCCTCCGCCCTCGCCGCCCGCCCCAAAGGCAAAGTCGTCCTGCCCGAAAACCTCGACCGCGCCACGCCCGTCCAGGTCTTCTTCACTTCCGCCTCAGAACTCTTTCCCCGTGGAATCATGATGGGCTTCCCAGTCCAGCCCGGTGGCGAAATCATGGGCGGCGCGATCATCCCCGGCGGTTACTCTATAACGGCTACTTACGACCTTGCTGGAGTCAAACACACAACCACCACTCGCGTCGATTTCGCGCCCGGCGAGGTGAAGGAATTCCTGATCGCCCCCCGCCCCACCTTCACCCTTCCCTGCAAAGTAACCGTCGAAAAGCAAAAGCCGGAAGCCCTGCCGCCAATCAGCTTTTATTTCGAATCTCCCAATCAGATGACTCTCGCGGCTGCCAGAGTCACTTGGCAGCCCGGCAAAGATTGCCGCATTGCCGAGGTCGCCCCCGGCCACTGGCGGCTTTCCATCAATCCGGTCCCCGCCGGTTATTACGTCAAATCAGCCCGCCTCGGCAGCTTGGACGTATTACGTAAAGAATTCGACCTCCCAGACACTCCACTGGGAGAGCTCGCCATCGTCCTCAGCGGCGCGGGCGGCGAAATCTCTGGCGAACTCGATTCCGCCGCGGGTGCCGCCGCCATCGTCCTCGCCCCCGCCGTCCACGCTGAGGATACCCTTGCGCTCTACCGCACGCACCTCACCAAGGCGGACGGCAGGTTTCTCCTGCCCGCTCTGCCCCCGGGCCAATACAAGCTCTACGCCTTCGAAGATCTCGATTGGGACCAATGGCAATCCGCCGCCTATCTCGCCCGCTTCCAGGACTCGGCCAAACTCATCCGCGTGGCCGAAGGCGACAAGCTCACGGTCAAGCTCACTCGGATCCCCGCCTACTAAGGAGAACCCAATGCGTCATCTCTGCTTCTTCCTCCTCGCCTCCGCCGCCTCCGCCCAACAGCCGCAATCCGACGTCCCACCCACCGGCGTCCTCACCGGTCGCGTCGTCAACTCTCTAACCGGCGAACCCATCAAGAAAGCCATGGTCGAACTCCGTTCCATGAGCATGCCCGCCCGCGGCCAGATGCCCGGCACCACTACCGTCACAACCGACTCTACCGGCCACTTCCGCGCCGCCGACCTTGCCGATGGCAAGTACATGGTCCACGCCTCCCACCCCGCCTATCCTCTGCCCCGCCAGACTCTCGCGCCCAACGATCAGACCGAGGTCACCGTTGGCGGCCCCAATCCCACCAAAGACTTAGTCGCCTCCCTGCTCCCCGGCGGTGCCATCGCCGGCCGCGTTACCGATCTCGACGGCCAACCTCTCTCAGGCGCCATTGAAGTCATCGAGCGCTCTTCGTACAACCCTTCCCAAGCCTATTCCAACGTTGGCGGCGGTCGCATCGAAGAGGACGGTGCCTTCCGCATCCCCAACCTTCCCCCCGGCCGCTACTACCTTCGCGTCCGTCCCACCGCCGCCTTCGTTCAACCCCACGGCCTCACGACCGACGCCGAACTTCTAAGCCGGCCCAATCTTGAATACGTCGCGCAGTTCTTCCCCGCTAGCCTTTCGCTCGACAATGCGGAGCAGCTGACCGTCACCGCCGGAGGCAATCTCCAAGGCGTGGAAATGAAACTGGCGCCCATGCCAACCGTCTCCATTCGCGGTAAAGTCACATCCGCCGGAAGCCCACCGGAACGCATAACCATCATGCTCATCCCAGTCGGCCTGGAGGGCCTTGGCAACAGTCCCTTCGCGATGAACTCTGCTGGCCGCGATGGCGCCTTCACCCTCAAGGCAATCCCAAAGGGCTCCTACCTGATCAAGGTTTCCTCCGATTCTAACGAGCGCGGTTACTACGCCCAGCGGCCCGTTCAAGTCGGCGCCGAAGCCATCTCTGGACTTGAAATTCCGATTCGCGAGAGTGTCGACGTCCCGCTCACCCTCAGCTCTGAGGCTGCCGTCCAATCCCAGTCCTCCCCGCAAGGTCCAACAATGCGCCTCGACCGCATCATGGTCCAGCCCATCGCTTTCGGCATAAACATGATCTACCCACGCCTCAAGAAGCTCGAGGACGCTAAGTTCGAGCTTCAGAAGCTCACGCCGGGTAAGTACCGGCTAACTGCCACTTCCGCCGGCTACGTAAAGTCAATCAAATGGGGTGACCGCGAAACTACCGGCGGCATCCTCGAAGTGACAGGTGCCGAAAGTGGCCCCATACAAGTTACAATCAGCCCCAACTTCGCCCGCGCCAGCGGCACCGTCCAAGACTTCCGCCAAGGCGCAAAAGCCGTCGTCGCACTCATCCCCGAAAACGATGAAACGATCGATTACAGTTCCATCGTCATGGGCAACGTCACACCCTCCGGCCAGTTCCAGGCGCAAGGCGCCCCCGGCGTCTACTACGCCGTCTCCATGGAGGGAGCGGGCATGCAACAGGCTCTCCACCCCGCCATCCGCGCTTGGGTCAAACAGCACGGCACCCGCATCATCCTCGACGTCAACACCCCCGCCAACGCCATTCTCCCGATCGCCAAACGCGAAACCATCGAGCAAATCCTCAACGAATATGCGGCCAAAAACGGTCGCTAAATTTACAACACCCCAAACAACCACTCCCACGCCACCGTCGACTCATTCGTCGCCGCGTCGTAACTCACCATCACCCGAATTCCGTAACCTGCGACATCCGCTGCCGCCCCGCGCTCCCCAAGCGCCGGCGCCACCTTGCGTGAAGCCACAACCGTCCGCCCCTGCGCTCCAAAGGTCATTGCCTTTACGATCGGCAACAACCCGGGGTTGATCACAAAACCGATCACCTTGTCTTCCTGCGCAAACCGGTCCATGCCTCCATATGGCTGCGAGGTCTTATGTAGCTTCAGCTTCACCTCGCCATGCGCGGTCGCGGTAGTGGCTCCATCCCGCCCCGGCCGGTCGTCGTACACATGCTCCACCTTCAGCCGCAGCAACTCATCCATCCGCGTCTTTGCCTTCCGCGCAAACAAATCCACCATCTCCTGAGCACTAAGCAAGACCGGCGGTGCCGGCTGTTCGTCATTCTCGGGGTCCTCAAAGTCAAAGTCCAGGTCCATGCCTCAATCATGGCACCCATCTCGCCGCCACCTCCGCTAGGTCAGCTCCGCCGGAAACCGGTAACTCGCCGCTTCATACAACTTCCACCCCGTTCCCACCTCCATCTCCAACACCTGGCTGTGGTAACGCACCAACGCCGAATGATGACTGACGCTCACCAGCGTAACCTTCATCGCCAGCAACTCCTTCAAAACCTTTGCCTCGTTGATCGGGTCCAGCGCGCTCGTGGCCTCGTCCAACAGCAAATAACTCGGCCTCTGCAACAACACCCGAGCCACCGCCAAGCGCTGCCGCTCCCCCACGGACAGAACTTTCTCAAAATCCAATTCCGTCTCAAAACCGCCGCATCGATCCACCAAATTCGGTAAGTTCACCTTCGTCAACACGTCGTGTAACTCCTGATCGTCAACTGCCCGCTCCACATTCGGATAACTCAACTGTTGCCGCAAATTTCCCAGCATCATATACGCGTGTTGCGGCAAAAACAACATACAAGCCGCGCTTGGCCGCTCCACCAGCCCCTCGCCACTGTTCCACAGCCCCGCCATCGCCCGCAGCAACGAACTCTTTCCGCAACCGCTCGGCCCCACAATCATCAAGCTCTCGCCTGTTCCGACGGTAAAGCTCAACTTCTCCACGAGCGTCCGCTCATAGTTCGGAGTCTGCAAAGTAACATCGACAAAACTCAGCTTGTCGCATTCCTTGCTCACAATCTTCGGCCGCCCCGGCTCCACCACCACTCGTTTCGGCGCCAGAAAGTCAGTAAATGCATCCAAGCGGCTAATCCCCGCCGCAAAGTGACTCAAACTCTCCATATTGTCGACAAGTAAGGTAAGTGCGCTCAAAATCGCCGAGAACGCCCCAGCCGCTTGCACCACCCGCCCCACTTCCAACTCTCCTGACAGGACTCGCGGGGCCAAGATAATACTCGGCAACACAATCGACGACAAGCTATACGTGTACTGAAACAAGTTAAAGCGCAGCGTCCACCGAATCATCCGGTTGAAGTTCTCAAACACCCCGCCAAAGCGCCGCCCAATCTGCGCCAGCTCTTGCTTTTCGCCGTTATACAAGGCAATCGACTCAGCGTTTTCCCGAATGCGGATCAATCCAAACCGAAAGTTCGCCTCTTGCTTCAATTGGTTGGCGTTCAGCGTCACCATCTTTTCGCCAAACACCCAAAGCGTAACGAAGGTGCCCACTCCCGCGAACACGATCAAGATCCCCACCAGCATCGGCGAAATCGACCAAAGCACACTACTGAACGCCACGAGCTGAAACAACGAACCGAGAAACAACAATAAGAAGGTCAATGACTCACGAGTGAAAGACCCGGCATCGTCCGCGATGCGCTGGTCCGGGTTGTCGATTTCCGGCTGCTTCAACAATTCATAAAACGCGTGATGCTCAAAGTACCGCCCCAATAACCGGTGCGTCAGCCATCGCCTCCAATTGATGGAGAGCCGGTCCCGCAGATAGTAATAAAACGAATAGATCGGCACCGCCACCAGCAGCAGTCCGCAGAATTTCCGAATCGATAGCCAGAACCGCGGCGTATCCATGGCGGCTAGCGCCGAAGTAAACTCGCCTGACTGTTCATTGAAATAGACGTTGAACCAGGTCTCGATGGCCATCACGGTCACCAGCAACGCAATCAGCCCCCAGGCCGACTTCCTCTCCTTGGAAAACCAATACGGTTTTGCCAGGATGTAAAACCGTCGCAGCAGTTGAAGATCGAATTTATACATGTTTGAAATTTAAGCCTATCAGCCGATTCCAATTGAAGGATTTATGGAGCAAACCCAGTCCTCTCAATCCCGTTCAACCGGATCCACGGTATGACGCGCATCCATACCCACCTGTTTTACGGGCATCAAAAAAAACATCGAGAGCCGGTGTTTGCACGACCTCAATCCAATGGGCGCTACCTGTTTCGCTCGGCGCATTCGCCGGAATCGTAGTGTGCCTCGATGTCACCACTACGCGCGAAATCGCGCTCCAAACGCGGCTGCCCATGTTGATCCTCAACATGTTCATCGCGTCACTCTCCTCAGGGGCCTGCGGGCCACCTACGCCATGGCAAAGCGCAGGACCGCGACGATTCTAGCTCCGGCTTGATCCGTCTCGATGCGACGGACAACGCTCTCGCGAAACTGCGGGATTCAATCCGTTAAGCAATCGCGGCGAGCTATGGAGTCCACCACAACTCCCCTTCCCCGCAACTCCTCCAGCAAGATTGCGACCGCCACGCTGATCTCCGCCTCCTCCCTCACCACCACGGCCCACTCCAGATCCTCCCGAAAGGCCCGATCGACAACGCTCCATGCCGCCAACTCCGGCGCACAACTCCCCCCAATCTGAATCACGCTCCACCGGCGCACCAGCGCAAGCGCCATATCCGGCGCAGGCCGCGCCCCCCGCACAATCAGGTGGTTATCCCCGAATACCAAAATCCCAAGACTACTCAAACGAGGCCCGCGGCAGCCGAGCCAACCGAAGCCCCGCCACTGGGGAGCCTTGTTCATAGAAGCAATAAATCGTCCCATCCCGTCCAAGCGCCAAGTCCGAGTACCCGGCAAACCCCGCCTCAATCACTGTCTTCTTTGTCCAAGTCCGCCCATCGATCTTCCCCCAATCCCCGCGCAAACTCTTCCGCGCCCGGGCATAGGCCAGCAACGTCCCCTTCTGCGTGCTAAAAATCCCCAGAATCCCGTAATGCGCATGCCCCCCGGTCCTCGAGCGCAACAGCTCAACCGAATCAATCCCACCTGCGGCAACCAAGGCCAAAGCCAAAACAAGCATCGCCCTCTAGTCGATCACATTTGCGCCGACGCTATGGCGGTTCTGCACATGGTGTCGATGATCCCGTCAAACCGCGCCGCTGTCGCCTCGCCGGGGGTCTCATAAGAGATCGACACAGCAAGAATCGCCCCCACCCACCGAAATAATTTCCCTTCCGTCGTTCGCCCGGAGAGATCCAGAATTACCTCATCGTTGAACACCCGGCTCCGAACTCGAATCCCTTGCAGTGCTGCAAGCGTCTTTTGGGCCGGGAACCCCGAGTGCCAATGCACT
>JANXUM010000179.1 GCA_025356215.1 Bryobacter sp.
TTCTCAACTCGCCGGCTTGCCCCGCCACCAGCCTCGCCTTAGTTGCGCTTGCCCAAGATCCAAACCCGCCACCAGCGCACTCAACTCTTCCTGCCGCAACGCAACACTGTTGGCTCCTGCTTCGGCTTCGGGCCAATGAAAACGTCCCTTCTCCAGACGCTTGGCGCACACCCAGAGTCCGCTCCCATCCCAAAATAGAATCTTCAATCTTGTTCGCGTCTTGTTGGCGAACAGAAAGAGATGGCCGCTCAGTGGATCCTTTCCCATCGTGTCGCGAACCAGGCCGTAGAGTCCTTCGAAGCTCTTGCGCATATCGGTTGGCTCGACTCCCACAAAGACCTTTGTTGCCGGCCCCAACCCAAACATCGATACGCCCGCTCCAGCACGCTGATCACCCGCAACAGCAGCTCTGGATCGAAACCTCGCCGCACTTCAACCCGCCGCCCATTACTTGCCACCACGGCGATATCCGGCGTCTTGCCCTCTTCCGGCTTCACCGTTACCACTACGGGCAACAGGCGTTGCCTCTTCTTAAATCTCTCGTTCTCACGCCTCAAGTAATAGTCCAGCGTCGAAACAGCGATCCCTGCTTGCTCGCTGAACGCCCGTCGGCTCAAGTCCCCAGCCCGGTACGCCCCTACCAGTTCCGCTCCCCCATCCGCTTGCTCAGGCCGTTTGCTCATCCTTCCACTGAAACAGCATTAGCAAGCCCTTTCAAGATGGGGTTGCTCTGTCGCTTACCGTTAACTGGAGGCACTTCGCTCGAAAAATGTTGGCCGAAGCTCAATCAATGCGTGACTTACAGCGACGGTGTCAAGGCCACGGCCTCTTATCACCCCTTGCAATACTCCGAACTATGGCTAATGTCCTTGCGGGACTTAATGATTGATACTGTCGACTTGCAGGGTTGTAGAGATGCGTTCGATGCTGCCGAAGTCGACATCCGGTTCCACCAAAATCAGTTCAAAGTGCTGATTGACGCTTCCACGGCGCTACCTCGAAAAATTACAAAGGTCTCAGACCTACCCTTCGTATGGAATATGGAGTTTTACAAATGGGAGAAAATCGGCGGTCTGACTCTTCCGGTGAAATACTCTTCCGGTTCCGGGCCGCGACGCCCCGTTTATGACGTGAAGTATAGAATCAATCCAACGGTAGATCCTTTGTTAATAGAAGACCGTGAGGCGGTATTTCCAGACACGTTTTGGCCCCGCTGATCCTGAGTGCGTGAATCGTCAGTGCACTCTCAGCGATACCGAACCATGCTTGCCTTGGCCCCGATGAGATACGAGGGTTCTGTCAGGAAGGAAACCGCGGGGCGATTGCCTGCGGCGGGCCCCCCGCTTAGCCTGTGCCGAGCAAATGAGCATCGATCCGCGACCGGATCTTGCAATCTACCCGCAATTTGGTGTCGGGCACTTTATCTGGCGTCGAGCAGGAAAGAGAGGGACGGACGAGGGCGTATGTGTCTGGCTGATCGGCCGCCCGAAATAGGTAGAGGCATACGCGATTCCGGTTGTGGAAAGCGACCAGCGTTTTGATGCCTCGTTGCGGGGTGACGCAGGCGCGGAGCTTTGTTTACGGCCCGGCGGCGCAGAGCAGGTTGCTGTCTGCCGCAAATCCGGAGGACGGCCCTGTCAACTACGTTTACATCGTGCTTGGGCAGATGACGCGGATCACCATGGAGTTACTGATCGATGTTGAGTATCGGTTAACCGGTGAAGTGGCCTAAGCTTGGGGGATGAGCAGTAAATTCTGGCTGGCGTTTGCGGTGTGTAGCCTGGCTTTTGGACAGACGCCCAGGGCGGTGCAGGCGGCGGATGGTTCCTGGTTCTCCGCCACAGAGGATCAGCGAGGCATTGTCGTCGAAAGACGGAGTGCGGACTTTGCGACCGTGATTTGGCGGCAGGAGCCGAATTACTCGGGTCTGCGGGCCTTCAAGCTCACCGGGGATGGCGGGGTGGCCATGCTCGGGTTGCATAACGGCAACGATGCGGTGATCTGGAAGTGGGACGCCGAGGGCGCCGAGAAGTTGCGCCTGGTTCTGAAGTTGCGGTCGGCGACGATGACCATCGATGCAAACGGGGACTTTCTGCTCGCTGGAGAGTCTTTACTCATGATTCGCATCGGGGCGGACGGGGTGGAGAAGAGTCGGCGCGCGCTGGCGATACCGGGTTTGGAACTTGGAATCGTAGACATGGAAGTGGACGGGCGGGGTGGGGTCTTTGTGATTGGGAACACGGCGTCGACCACTTTGCCTGTTACCGCCGATGCCTATCAGCGGGCACCGCGATCCGGGGGGTGCACCAGCCCCGGGCGAATTCCCTCGCCCTACAACTGCCATAGCGCCTGGGTTGCCCAGCTTGACTCGGGAAGCTTTGCCTTAAACGCGTTGAGTTACCTGGGCGGTGGCGACGAGAATCAGGTGAGTGGCCTGAGCGTCGATGGCGATGGGCTACCGGTGATCGTTGGGTCTGCGAATCAACGGATCGCGGACCAGGACCCTTATCCGCAGACCGCGGGATCGGCGCGGACCTTTGCCAAGGGGACTGGTTCGGTCTTGACAATCGCCCGGATGAGCGCGCGACTGGATGCTTTGGTGGATGCGACTTGGCTGCGTGGCGGACAGACGGCCGCTGGGAGCGCGGTGTTGATTGATGGCGACGGAAAGATCGTGCTGACCGGCGCGACGACTTCGCCGGACTTTCCGGGGACAGCCGACGCCTTTCCGCGCTGCGGGCCGGTTCGCAGCATCAACACCGCGGGTTGGAATCTGGGGCTCCAGATGAGCGCTCATTTCGAGCATGTCGAGCGGGTTTTGCACCTGAATGAGGCCATGGCCGTGAGCCGGCTTCCGCTGGCCGCCAATGTGAACTGCATGTTCGACGCGGCCAGTTATGAGTTTGTGCGGACCTTTGCGCTAGGCCAGACGATGAGCGTAATTGGGGGGCCGTTTGGGGAGGACGGCACGATTCGCGTGGGCGGGGTGCGGGCGCGGGAGCTTTACCGGAGTTCCACCCAGATCAACTTTGTTCTGCCCAGGGAGTTGGGGGCAACGGCTAATGCCGACGTGACCGTCGGCGGGGTCTTTGCACGGGCGATCACGGTTGAGGCGGCGCGCCCGCGGTGGAAGCTGTTCATCGACGGGGCTGGCAAGCTGACCGACCGGGGGAATTTCCTGATCGAGGCTCTGCGGGCCGATGATAGTCGAGTTACCGACTCGAACCCGGTGGGCGCGGATGAAGTCGTGCGGGCATACGCCACTGGCATTGACCTCTCGTTGCCATTGAAGCTGTTGCTCAACTTCTACGACACGGACTATCCGGGCGGGTTCTCCGCCAGCTACGTACCGGGAACATTCGATAGCGTCGTCGAATTTCGCTTTCGCAATAGCGGGCCGCCCGGTGGAATGAAGATCCTGGGGATTATCAACGGCGGGGCTTTTTCGGGGTCAAACCCTGGGTATGTCTGGTCGCAGCCGGTGAACTAGGGCTTGATCACCCAGTCTTCGGGGGCTTGGCCTTCGGGGAGCAGCGCGCCTTTTTCCAGATAGCGGCGGCTGGTGGCGAAACTGGCGGCGTGGGGGTCGTGGGTGACCATCACCACCGTTTTGCCGTGCTCTTTGTTGAGGGTCCCGAGCATTTTGAGGACGTCGTTGGCGCTTTGCGAATCGAGGTTGCCAGTAGGCTCGTCGGCGAGGATGAGATCGGGGTCGGTTACCAGGGCGCGGGCGATGGCTACGCGCTGTTCCTGGCCGCCGGAGAGCTGTTTGGGAAGGTGGGTGAGGCGGTCGCCGAGGCCCACCAGCTTTAGCGCGGTTGTCGCGTGCTCCCTGCGCTCTTTGCTGTTGA
>JANXUM010000192.1 GCA_025356215.1 Bryobacter sp.
CGGAGAAGCTTGCGGCGGTGGGGCGGCTGGCGGGCTCAGGGTACTGCGACACTGAGGGGCGCTTTGAGCTGGAGCGGCCTTAGGGCGGAGAAGATACCGCAGCGGGTTAGCACCGGAGTTAGCAAGCAGGCCTGTTACGAACCCTTCAGCGTAAACTGATCGAGCGAATTGCCAGGAGCGCTAACATGAATGGAATGCAAAAACTGGTATTGACTCTGATCCTGACGGCGGTGACGATGAGTGCGCAATTAGCGACGAAGAAGACGATGACGCTCGAGGTGGCTAAGAAGATTGCCGCAGCGGCGGCGGCTGAGGCGAAAAAGAACGATTGGACGGTAGTGATCTGCGTTGTCGATGACGGCGCGAATCTGGTCTATCTGGAAAAGACCGATGGCACGCAGATCGGGTCGATCGAGATCGCTCAGATGAAGGCGCGGACCGCAATCAAGATGAAACGGCCCTCGAAGGTGTTTGAAGACATGATTGCCGGCGGCCGCAATACCGTCATCAAACTCCCCGATGTTCTGGGCGTTGAGGGCGGCATTCCGTTGACGGTCGATGGACAGTTCATCGGCGCAATCGGCGTCAGCGGCGTAACTTCCGTGCAGGACGGTCAGATCGCAACCGCTGGCGCCAAAGCGATGGAATCGATTAAGTAGACGACTTGGAGTCGTCGCTCGCGTCTAGAAGCTTTAGCCCTTCGACTGTGGATGGCGGGAGTACGCCGGCGGCCGAATAGATGAAGAGCTTGGCGCGGGAGTCGGCTATGTCGAGATTGCGCATAGTAAGCTGGCCAATGCGGTCCAGCGGCGTGAAGGCGCCGTCCACCTTCTCCATCGAGAGGCGCTCGGGGGCGTAGGTCAGATTGGGCGACTCGGTGTTGAGGATCGAGTAGTCGTTGCCGCGTCGAAGTTCGACCGTCACCTCCCCGGTGACGGCTTTGGCGATCCAGCGCTGTAGCGTCTCGCGGAGCATCATCGATTGCGGATCGAACCAGCGGCCCTCATAGAGCAGGCGCCCGAGGCGGCGGCCCATATCGCGGTATTGCTCAATCGAACCTTCATTGTGGATGCCAGTGATGAGGCGCTCGTAGGCCAGGAAGAGCAGCGCCATGGCGGGGGCTTCGTAGATGCCGCGCGACTTGGCTTCGATGATGCGGTTCTCGATCTGGTCGCTCATGCCGAGGCCGTGGCGGCCGCCGATGCGGTTGGCTTCGAGGACGAGTTCAACATCATTTGCAAAAGTCTTGCCGTTTAGCGAGACCGGTCGACCCTCTTCGAAGCGAACCGTCACTACTTCCGCCTTGACCGCGACGTCATCGCGCCAGAAGGCGACGCCCATGATGGGATCGACAATCTTGATGCCGGTGGAGAGCGTTTCGAGATCTTTGGCTTCGTGCGTGGCGCCCCAAATGTTGGAGTCGGTAGAGTAGGCCTTCTCCTTGGACATCTTATAGCCGAGGCCGGCTTTCTCGAGCAGTTCGGACATTTCCTTACGCCCACCGAGTTCGTTGTTGAAGGTCTGGTCGAGCCAGGGCTTGTAGATCTTGAGCGTCGGATTGACCATCAAGCCATAGCGGTAGAAGCGCTCGATGTCGTTGCCCTTGTAAGTAGAGCCGTCGCCCCAGATGTTGACCGCGTCCTCTTTCATTGCGCCAACGAGCATGGTGCCAGTAACGGCGCGGCCGATGGGCGTGGTGTTGAAGTAGGGCAGGCCGCCGGTGGTGATGTGGAAGGCGCCGCACTGCAGAGCGGCGATGCCTTCGCGTACGAGCTGCTCACGGCAATCGATCAGGCGGGCGAGCTTGGCGCCGCACTCGAGCGCGCGCTTGGGGATGGCTTCGTAATCGGGTTCGTCGGGCTGACCGAGGTTGGCCGTATAGCAGTAGGGAATCGCGCCTTTTTGTTGCATCCAGTAGATTGCGGCAGAGGTGTCTAGGCCTCCAGAAAACGCGATACCGACTTTTTCGCCGATGGGCAGGGATTGAAGAATGTTCGCCATGAGTGCTTTCTCTCATGGTAACCAGCCGATGGAGGCGATAAGCTGGATTTCTAATCACGAATGGACCGTAAAACAGATTTAGTCCGCATTAGCGGCGTGGAAGTACACTTGGGCGCGCCCGACGAACTCAGCATCAACTGGGTGGGCCAAGAGGAGCCGATGCGGCAGTTGCTGGCCGCCTGGCTTGTATTGGACGAACATGATCTGCCGATGAACCCGCGCCTGGTGGGTAAGCCGGGCGTAGGGAAGACGTCGCTCGCCTGGGCTGCCGCCGAGCGCTTGGGGCAGCAGGTTTACATCATGCAGGCCACAGTGGATACGCGGCCCGAGGACCTGATCATCACGCCGGTGCTGGAGGAACAGGGCAAGCTTCGTTATGTGGCGTCGCCTTTGGTCACAGCGATGATCCGCGGGGGCGTGGCGATCCTGGACGAGGGCAACAGGATGAGCGAAAAGAGTTGGGCGAGTCTGGCACCGTTGCTCGATACGCGGCGTTATGTCGAATCGATCATCGCAGGCATTAAGATCAAGGCGCATCCGCTGTTTCGCTTTGTGTCGACGATGAACGATGACGCGAGCACCTTTGACCTGCCGGAATACATTCAGAGCCGCCTGCAGCCGCAGATCCTATTGGACTTCCCGGAGCGCGAGGAAGAATTGGCGATCTTGAAGGAGAATCTGCCTTATGCCGATTCGCAGATTCTTGAGTATGTGACGGATTTCTTGCAGCAGGCCCACGTGGCGGAGGAGCGATACTCGATTCGCGACGGGATCAACATCATTCGTTACACGATGAAGCTGCGGGCGACAGTGAGTTCAGCGGTGGATGAGCGAATTGCGCTGCCTTTGGCAGTGAAGACGATTCTTGGCGTGGAAGCCATGCGTTATGTCCGGAGTGTCTGATTCACCCGAAGATTTTCTTGCCGAGTTTTCGAGCCTACGGCGCGGGCGATTCCGTTATTTTCCGGTAGCGCCGGGGCGGATGGAGTTTGCGATGGAGCTTCGCCGCGCACTCTTGCGCGAGCGGCCCAAATTCGTAGCGATCGAGTTGCCGACCTTTTTTGAGCGGCGACTTTACGAGGCGACCGCGCGCCTGCCTGAAATCAGTGCGCTAGTGTATCCGGACAGACTGGGCGGCAAGGACAGCGAAGAGACCGCGATCTACTTTGTGCTCGAGCCCTGCGACGCTTTTGTGGAGGCTTACCG
The DNA here is from genome assembly GCA_025356215.1 of Bryobacter sp. Classification (GTDB taxonomy): domain Bacteria; phylum Acidobacteriota; class Terriglobia; order Bryobacterales; family Bryobacteraceae; genus Bryobacter. The sequence goes on from JANXUM010000192.1 coordinate 3,208, forward strand.
GACAGCGCATGAGATTGGCGCGGAGGTATTGTTGATCGACCCGGCGGTGGGAGAGCGGCCGCACTTGCCGGACGACTATCCGGATACAGTCGCCATCCAACGACTGGGGCTGGATAAGTACGTCGAGAGCTATCGATTGTTCCCCCAGGTTCGCAATGATGAAGTGACGGACTTTGCCGGCGGGATCGCCTGGAAACTGCAAGGCGTGGACCCGTCGCGCGATGTGTTTGTGGTCGTGTCGTTGAACTTGCTGGACCCCGTACTGGATGCGATGGAGACGCCGCAAGATTCGCCGCAGCACCGGATGCCGATCGAATATGTGGATGTCGTAAACGTGCATCCCGATTCGCTGGGCGAGGTGTTGGTTGAGTACGCGGCACTGCAGCAGCGCTATGAGTATTGGCGCAAGCAGATGTCCGATGTGCGATTGGTGGACAGGCCTGCGGCGCAATACGACACGCTGCGGCGGGCCGAAGTGGATTACGAGAAAAGCACCGGCGACAAGGTGTTGCCGTATCAGCGCAAACTGCTTGCTAAGTTTACGCGTAACTTGGCGCATGTGTCCGGTTACTTGATGTCGACGCTCTATGAGCTGACCGTGTCGGCGCGGTCGCTGGTGGATGACAACTATGCCTGGGAAGTTTGGCAAACCGGCAGCCGCTATGACTTCCAGCAGGAGACCTCTACGCCCGAGACGCTGCGCTTGAGCGCAGACGAAGTATTCTTCCGGACACGCAAGTTGAAGTTGCAGCGGCGGCTACCGAGGCCGAAGCAGCGCTTGAAGCCGAGGGGATTGAAGGAACATCGCAAAGAGGGCAAGCCCGGGGAATGGGCGCATGAACTGAATGGAAATTCGATTTGCTCTTATCCGCCGGAAGATATCGTGATTGAAGACTTCGGACGCTTCTTGAAGAAGAAAGCGAAGTCGATCCTGACCGAGGAGCGCACACGGACGGAGCCGTTTCAAACGTCAATGCTGGACGGAATTGACCTGCGCGAGACGATGCGGAATTGGCATCAGAACAAGATCTACGTCAAGAGGCTGGAGCGGGCGGCGGGGGATGTAAGCAGCATTGTCGTAGTGTTCGACGATGACTCCGACGGGCGGTATCGTTATCTGACGACATGGTTGGGAGAGCATCAGAACGAGAGCGATATGGCGTTCTATTCGACGGAGCCGTTTGCGCAACTTGTGGGGCCGGGGATTGGCCGGGCCGAGTACGGAGGCTTTTTGATGACGCTGCCGTCGCGCCGTTTGTGGGATGTGTGGAGCGACCCGGATTATGACTTTGCCGAGAGCAAGGCGGAGCGGCTGTTAATGGCGGCGCTAGATTACTCGACGGCCAAGTACGTGGTGTATGTGGCACCGAAGCCGCCACGTACGATCTTTCGATCAATTGCGAATCAGTTGAGAAGGCAGATTCTGTATATTCCGATTGGGCAGATGTCACCGGCCCGGATCAAGAAGTTGCGGGTGGTGCATGTGCTGGACGGGTATGGGAGGCGGGAGTCGGCCAAAGATTATATTTGGTGAGGGTTGCGGAACTCGCGGAAGGGTGCGGAAAAGAC
>JANXUM010000201.1 GCA_025356215.1 Bryobacter sp.
TGCGGCGGGGCGGGGCGCGGGGACGGGACATCGAAGTGGCGAGCGCGAGCCGGGAGCCTTGGGTGGACGCCAATGGGTACCTGGCCGCATACGATCGCGCATTGGGAGGGGCGGGGATCCTCGGCTACCGGGCGGGGACGCGGATGGACATTGAAGTACCGTACGACACAGCGGAACTGGCGCTGATCGAGGCGCGGGTGGCAGGGGGCAACTATGTCGTCGATTTGCCACCGCGCTTTCGCGCCGGGTTGGAAGCCAAGGAGGCGAAGGCGGTGGCAAGTTGGGCGAGTTTGGTGAAGACGGCGGCATGGCTGAAGGAAAATCGGAGCCTGATGGGGCGGCCGGCGATGCCCGAGGTGACGGCCTTGGTGGAGCCAGGCGGGGCGACCCGCGAGTTGGCGAATTTGTTATACCGGCGTGGGGCGAGCCCGGCGCTGGTGAGCGCGGCGCGCGTGCCCGCGCCAGGGGCGGGAGTCGTGGTGCTGGTGGCAGCCGGATTGAAGCAGGTGCCGGAGGCGGCGTTTGCGCATTCGACGGTAGTGATCGATTCCCCGGTACCGGCGGGGGCGAAGCTGGTGCGTGAGGAAGTCGATCGGGGCTTCTATGCGATGGGCAAGACGACGGTGGTGGCTTACAAGAAGAAGATCGCCGACCCAAGCGAGTTTGCGATGGACACGATCGACATCGTTACGCACAAGCGCCGGGCGGCGAGGCTTTGGAACGCGTCGTCGGCGATTCCTTTGGCGACCTTGGGGGTGAGGCCGGGCGAGGGGATTTTGCAAATTGTGAACTATGGGGGACCGGCGCGAGAGGAGTTGCAGGCGCGGATCCAGGGACATTTTGCGAAGGCTACGTTGCTGTGCCCGGAGGCGGCACCGCGGACGTTGGCGGTGGCGCGGCGGGGGAGCGGCACAGAGGTATTTCTACCTTCCTTACAGCGGCTGGCGATTGTGCGATTCTCTAATTAACTATGGAAATTAGCCGCCGTCATTTGCTGAGTTTGGGCGCGGGAGCTTTGGCCCCGATTGGGTTGCAGGGAGCGCGCGTGGCGAAGTCGCAGTTCGCCGTGCATCCGTTTGTCGAAGCGCATCCGAAGGCAGTATTCATCAAGCGCACGAATGTTGCGACCAAGACCGACGACGCGGCGAAGCTGAAGGAAGGGCTTGGTTTTGCGCGCGACGTACTGGTGCCGGTGGACACGAAGGGCGTGCCGGTGGGCCATCGTGTGATTCTGAAGCCGAACTTTACGAGCGTGAAGAATCAGCGGCCGGACGTTGAGAATCTGGGCACGGGGACGGATGCGCCTTTCTACGAGGGCATCGTGATGGGGCTGAAAGAACTGGGCGTCAAGAAGATGACTTTTCTTGAGGCGAACGGTTTTCATACCTGGAACTATCGCGGCTTGATCGATATCAATGAGCGGCAAGGCGTCGAGATGAACGAGCCGGAGCGGCGGGAGCGGAATTTTCGCGACGGTTACGAGTTGACCTGGACGAAGGTACATGACTCTGTTGTGTACACGAGAATCCCGCACTATGCCCCGGTGAACGAGCCGGACAGCTGGTTGCTGAACATTGCCAAGTGGAAGTCGCACGGGATGTGCATGTCGCTGTCGACGAAGAATTTGCAGGGCCTGGTGGTGAAGCCGTTTGTGCGTTTTTGCCCAGGGTGGAGCATGGTGACGGGCGCGCCGAAGTTTATGCAGCCAGACATCCACAGCGAGGTGGAGGCGCGCGTGAATCGGTACTTTGAGAATCATCGCAAGCTGGGATATGCACGGTATGACAGCGGGGCGGACTTGAGCCCTGTGCATCAGGAGATCTGGGCGCACAAGACGTGCGATAACTATCAGACCTTGAACCCGGGTTTGAACGTAATTGAGGGAATCTACGGACGGTCCGGGGATGGCTTTGGGGTCGGTAACGATTACATGACGAACTTAGTGCTGTTCGGTAAGGACCGTTTGACGCTGGACTTGATTGGGATGTATCTGGGTGGGCATGAGCCAGGGAATGTGAACCTGTTCCGGATCGCGAAAGAGCGGGGATTGATGCAGTCCTTTAACCCCTGGGATATCGAAATTTACGAGTGGGTGAACGGGACGCCAGTGGCGCGTAAGTTGAGCCAGTTGACGCGGACGCCGCTGGATACCTACTATCTGCAAAAGGCGGGGGAGCCCAAGTATCACTTGGTGAACGAGCGATTTGACTACGACAAGGTGAAGGTGTAGTTACTTCGTCAGCTTCTTGAGCAGCGCGGTTGGGGGATTCATTGCCAGGGCGATGATGGCGAAGAGGATGCAGAGGACGCCGCCCACGATTATTTTTCCGATCATGCGGATTGGATGGGATTGGCGCCACAAAGGGAGCAGAAAGAATCGGGGCTTCTCGCCGATGACTTGACTAGATTGGTCTAGTCATCTAGGATTCTAATATGGAAGTCAACATCTACGAGGCTAAGGCGAAGCTGTCGAGCTTAATCGAGCGGGCCATGCTTGGTGAAGATGTTGTGATTTCGAAAGCGGGGAGGCCGATGGTGAAGTTGGTTCGTTTGGACGTGCCAGCAAAGCGACAACTGGGCAGCGCGCGGGGACTGTTTCGTCTACCTGAAGGCTGGGAAGCGCCCATGACCGACGAAGAATACGAGGCTTTTCTTGGGAGCCGCTGAGCGAGTGCGGTTTTGAGATTGCTGTTAGACACGCACGTCCTGATTTGGGCAGTTCTTGAGCCTGAATTATTGTCCGCGCGGGTGAGCGCCGCGCTACTGGACGAGGGCAACGAGGTGTTGGCGAGTGCTGCTTCGCTGTGGGAGATCTTGTTGAAGGCACAGGCGGGAAAGCTTCCGATTCCACCTCGCCCGGAGTTTCTCGAGACGCATTTTCGAATGTTGGGTGTCGGCGTGTATTTGCCGATTGAAATCTCACACATTTATCGGGTCGGGGAATTGCCGCCAATCCACAAGGACCCGTTCGATCGGATACTGGTGGCACAGGCACTGGTGGAGAATCTAACGTTGGTAAGTCAAGATCGAATGATCGCGCAGTACCCCGTGCAGTTGTTTTGGTGAGATGGGGACGGAGGGGGCGTTCCGGTTTAGAGGAGGGTGGTGAGGGGGCGGGAGGCGCGGCCTTGGGATTCGGCTACGGCGGCGTACACGATTTCGCCCTGGTAGGTGTTTACGCCCTCGGAGATCGCGTTTGAGTCTTCGCAGGCCTTTTCGAGGCCCTTGTTGGCGATTTGCATCAGGTAGGGGATCGTTGCGTTTGTGAGGCCGAAGGTGGAGGTCTGGGGTACCGCTGCGGGCATGTTGGTTACGCAGTAGTGCAGGACGCCGTCGACGAAGAAGATCGGATCGGTGTGGGTGGTTGGCCGGCTGGTTTCAAAGCAACCTCCTTGATCGATCGCCACGTCGACCAGGACACTGCCTTTTTTCATGGCGCTGACCATTTCACGCCTTACTATTTTGGGGGCGCTGGCTCCGGGGACCAGAACCGCGCCGATCACCAGATCGGCAAGACGCAGGGCTTCCCGCACGGTGTACACGTTTGAGGCCAGGGTGACGACTTGGCTGGAGTAGATGTCGTCGATCTCGCGCAACCGATTGAGGTTTTTGTCGATGATCGTGACATGCGCGCCAAGGCCGACCGCGATTTTGGCCGCGTTGTGGCCGACCACGCCGCCGCCAATGATGACGACGTTAGCCGGGGCTACGCCGGGGATCCCGCCAAGCAGGATACCTCTGCCGCCGTTGGGGCCTTCGAGATATTGGGCTCCGATTTGCACGCCCATGCGCCCGGCGACTTCGCTCATCGGTGTGAGGAGCGGCAGGGAGCCGTCTTTCTCTCGAATTGTCTCGTAGGCTACCGCGTTGACACGGTTGGCAAGGAGCTTGTCCGTGAGGTCGGGAAGGGGTGCTAGATGGAGGTAGGTAAAGAGAGTCAGGCCGGGGCGGAAGTAGGCTGACTCGCTGGTTTGGGGCTCTTTGACTTTGACGATGAGCTCGGATTTGCTCCAGATGTCGCCCGCATTTGACAGGACGGTAGCCCCGGCTTCGGTATATTCGTCGTCTGTAATGGAACTGCCCAAGCCCGCGCCGGACTGAACGAAGACCTGATGACCGTTCTCAACTAGACCGGTGACGCCGCTGGGTACCAGACCCACGCGCGTTTCGTGATCTTTGATCTCTTTGGGAACGCCGATGATCATTTAACGCTGCTGATCGTTGAGGTTCTGGTCGGCCGCGACCACGCTACCGGAGGCACCGGGAACCGGCAGACTGAGGTTGCTATCGTACTTGGGGCCGAGGCCGAGGGCGATGAGGACCTTAGAATCGAGTTTGCCATCGACTTTGACGTGTTGATCCGCTTCGAAGCGTTTTAGCGCGTCTATACTGTCCACATTCCACTGGCCGGAGGGGGAGGACTTGAGGTATCCGCGTTCCGCAAGGGCCTGCTGGACTTCGCGGATGCGATCGGAAGCCGGGGCTGCGGGCGCGGTAGGCTTCTTTGAGACAGCGACCCGCCGCAGCGGAACCTTGCCTTTTTTCGTCGTCGTTCTGGCCTTGGACGCAGCCTGCTTAGCTTTGACCTGGGGAGCTACTTTTGCGAGCAGTCCACAGCCGCCGACCAAACAGACTACGAGTGCGGTTACTACCGGACGCGTGATCACCATGAAATCATACCAAAAATAATATCGGGCGGAAGGGGTCCGCCCGATAGTGGGTTTAACGAGATTGAAATGGTTGGAAGCTATTTTCCAGCTTCGACCATCGCTTTGCCCCGCAAGTTGTTGATCTGCTTGACTACCATGAAGATTGTGAAGGCAATGATTAAAAACTCTATACTGGTCTGAATGAAGTTGCCGTAAGCAATGACTGGGATGCCGTCCTTTTGAGCCTGGGCGAGGCTGCTGACCGGCTTGTCGCTGAGGTTGACGAGAAGGTTTTTGAAGTCGACCCCCGAGGTGAGGAGGCTAATGGGCGGCATGATGATGTCGCTCACCAAGGATGTTGTGATTTTTCCGAAAGCGGCACCGATCACCACGCCGACGGCGAGGTCGAGCACGTTGCCGCCCATGGCGAATGTTTTGAAGTCGTCGATCATTGACATGGCACAAAGTGTGTCACAGATCTAAGGCTTTGGCGGCTTAGTTTCTACAGCGTCACCGAATTTAATGTCGGACTCGGCCTTGAAGCGCTTGTAGTCCTGGTACTTGATGGTCATCTTGATGGGGACGGGGCCCGATTCAAACTGAAGGGTGTCCGTGGAAACGGTGTAGGTGGGGAACCAATACTTGCCGTCGATCTGCTCGCGGTAGGTCTCGAACTTGGGGTATTGCGAGTTGGAATTCCGCTTCTTCCCCATCGGCCTGCCATAGGTTTTGACGATTTGGAGCTCTTGATCGTCGACCCAGGCGGTACCGGAGAAATAGCGTTTGCCCGCTTCCACTTTCTTTGGCCGGATGGCGAAGACATAGCAGGGAACCTCGTCAACCAGTTCGTGGCCCAAGTACCGTACGTAGTAGGCGTCCAAATCTTCACTGGTGAGGACGAAGGGAAGCGTATCGCGCATGTCCTGGAGGTCTTCGGGCTCGAGGATGAGGTTCTTGAGGGATTGCGGAGGGGAGTAAACGATCTTCTCTACGCGCTTGCCGTCGTTGAAGAGCCAGTCGCTAGTCATTTCGTACTTGCCGATGATTTGGCGGCGGGAGGCGTCCATCTCATTCATCTTGGTAACTTGGCGGTAGATGTAGTTCTGGCGGGCGAGGGCGAACTCACTCTCTTTAGCGGCCATTTTCTTGATGATGAGCTCGACCTCGCCGGGGGTGGGGTCTTTGAGCGTGACGGCGGCTGGGAGGCCGACGGCGAGGAACAGGACTGCGGCTAGGGCTTTCATGGAATTACCTCAACAGATGTTTGGCGATAACAACTCGTTGCATGTTGCTGGTGCCTTCGTAGATTCGACCGATTTTGGCGTCGCGATACAGCTTTTCGACTGGATATTCTTTGGTGAAGCCGACGCCGCCAAAGACTTCGATGGAGCGGCTGGCGACGTTTTCGGCAATGATCGAGGCGTAATATTTGGCCATGGCGGCCTCGGCGACGAAGTCTTTGCCGGCATCGCGCAGGCGGGCGGCGTTGTAGACCAGCAGACGGGCGGACTCGACCTCGACGGCGCTTTCGGCGAGGGTGAATTGGACGCCTTGGAATTCTCCGATCGTTTTACCGAACTGTTTGCGCTGTTTGGCGTAGGCGATGGCGTGATCGTTGGCACCGCGGGCGAGGCCCATCATTTGCGCGCCGATGCCAATACGGCCTTCATTCAGGGTCTCAATGGCGACCTTGTAGCCCTTGCCGATTTCACCGAGGACGGCGGTCGCCGGTACTCGCACCTGATCGAGAACGACCTCGCAGGTGGACGAGGCGCGGATGCCGAGTTTGTCCTCTTTCTTGCCGACCTTGAGGCCCGGGGTGTCGCGATCGACGAGGAAGCAGGTGATGCCTTTGTAGCCGAGCGTGGCGTCGACGGTGGCGAAGACGAGAAAGAGGCCAGCCTCGGCGGCGTTGGTGATCCAGAGTTTCTGGCCGTTGAGGACGTAAATGTCGTTGTCTTGGGTGGCTGTGGCGGCGAGGGCGAAGGCGTCGCTGCCGGCACCGGCCTCGCTGAGGGCATAGCTGCCGAGCGTGTCGGTGGCCAGGCGGCGGAGATGGGTTTGCTTTTGCGCTTCGGTTCCCCAGCGAGCGACGGCGTTGTTGACGAGCGTGTTCTGGACGTCGACGCAGACGCTGACGGCCGGGTCGACGGCGGCGAGTTCTTCGATCGCGAGAATGCTGTCGAAGAAGGTGCCGCCCTGGCCGCCGTATTGCTCTGGAACCTCGATGCCCATGAGGCCTTGGGCGAAGAGCTGCTTGAGGAGGGCGGGGTTGAGCTTGGCGTGCTCGTCCATTTCGCGGACGAGCGGGGCGATCTCACGGCGGGCGAATTTGCGGACCGTGTCGCGGAAGGCGACTTCGTCGTCGCTGAGATGGGTGAGAGCGGTCATGCCTGACGTTATTCTACGCCCTCAGGGGCGTTCGCATTTGTGCGGGTTGTCCCACAAGCGGACAGTCGCGACGTTCGCGGAGGTAGAGTCGGTAAGGCGTATGTTGTTGATCCTACGACGCTTAGGTAGAGCGCGGAGGGATGGCGAGGGGCGTGCATCTGGTAGAGTCAGCAATATGGATATTAAGCGTGAAGGTGTTGGACGCCAGAAACTGATTCGCCGGGTGGCGCTAATCGTCATTGCGGTGATTGCGCTTGGGGCCACGACCTATGGTTTGAGCCGGTTGAAGCCGGCGGCACCGACAGTTGAGAGCGCGACGCTTTGGTATGGCACGGCCAAGCGGGGATCGATGTTGCGGCAGGTGCGGGGACTGGGAACCCTTGTCCCGCAGGAGATTTTACTGGTGCCGGCTTCGAGCGAAGGCCGCGTGGATAAGCGCGTGATGCTGGCCGGGACGAAAGTCACAGCGAACACAATCATTATCGAATTGTCGAACCCGGAATTGATGTCGGCGCTGAGCGACTCCAAGTGGGCGGTGAAAGCGGCCGAGGCCGAGATGCTGGATTTGAAGGCGCGGTTGAACCGGGAGAGGTTGGAGCAGAAATCGAAGACCGCGCAGACGCAGAGCGAGCAGGTGCAGGCGCAGTTGCAGTACGACCGCGACGATAAGTTGTTCAAAGAGGGGCTGGCGCCGAATTTGACGTTGATGCTGTCCAAGGCCAAGGCGGAGGAGTTGACCTTACGTCTGGGCGTGGAGCGGGAGCGGCTGCTGGGATATGACGATGTGATTGCTGCACAGGTGGAAGCGAAAAAAGTAAATATCGAAAAGCTGCGGGCGGCGTATGACTTGAAGATGAAGCAGGTTTCGGATTTGCATGTGCGGGCCGGGGTGGACGGCGTGTTGCAGGATTTGCCGGTGCAGGTGGGACAACGGGTGACGCTGGGCACGGTGTTGGCAAAGGTGAGCCAGCCTTGGCGGCTGAAGACGGAATTGAAGATTCCGGAGACGCAGATGAACGAAATCAGAATTGGGATGCCGGCGGACGTGGATACGCGTAACGGAATCATCAAAGGCGAAGTATCACGCATTGATCCGGCGGCGGTGAACGGAACCGTAACGGTTGACATTCGTCTACTGGGAGAATTGCCGCAGGGAGCAAGGCCCGATTTGAGCGTGGACGGGACGATTGAGATCGAGAAGCTGACCGATGTTCTCTATGTCGAGCGGCCAGTGATTGGGCAGGCGAATGCGACGGTGGGGCTGTTTCGGGTGACGCCGGACGGCAAGGAAGCTGAGCGCGTGCAGGTGAAGTTTGGGCGCAGTTCGGTTAGCACGATCGAAGTTACGAGCGGGTTGAAGCTGGGCGACAAAGTTGTGCTGTCGGACATGAGCCAATGGGATTCGCACAACCGGGTCAGGTTGAATTAGTAAGTAGCAGGGACGAGAGGAAAGAAACGATTATGAGCGATACACAAACAGATCTGCTGATCATGGACGGCGTGACCAAGTTGTTTCTGACCGATGAGGTGGAGACGCACGCACTGAGCGGCATTCACCTGAACATCAAGAAGGGCGAGTATGTTTCGATCTCGGGCCCGTCGGGCTGCGGGAAATCGACGCTGCTGGCGATTCTGGGGTTGCTCGATTCGCCATCGAACGGGACTTACATACTGAATGGGCGGCC
>JANXUM010000222.1 GCA_025356215.1 Bryobacter sp.
AATCCATAGCTTCAGCTGGGGCGCGCACAACGCTGCCGCCAGCGCCAAGGCCTCCGGCGAGAGCCGCGCTGGCCGTCCCGACTTTGCCGAACTCAGCATCATGAAGAACGTCGACCCCACGTCGCACGAACTTCTGAAGCACTGCCTGGTTTGCAAATCGTTCCCGAAGGCCACCCTGGGCTTCATGAAGCAGATTGGCGAATCCAATCAGGAATACTTCCACATCATCCTGACGGAAGTTTATATCTCGTCCATCTCCGTCTCAGGAGCCAACGAGAATCCGCAGGAGTCTATCTCCATCGCCTACGCTGAGATGGAATTTGGCTACGCACCGGAGAAGCCAGACAAGAAGGGTCTGACCGGCTTCAAGGCCATGAAGTACAACGTCAAGACCAATATGCCGATCTAATATGGCAAACCCTGCTGCTCAACTCATCGAAGCAGGACAGGTCCGGCAAGCGCTCGAAGCGCTTGCCGGACATCTGCGTAATCACCCCACTGACACGGCCGCGCGCACGACGCTCTTTGAATGCCTCTGCATTGCCGGGGAGCTGGATCGCGCGGAAAAGCATCTCAACCTACTGGCCGGGGCCAACGAGCAGGCCAAGATCGGCGCGATCCTTTACTTCTCCGCCGTACACGCCGAGCGCGAGCGCCACGCCATGTACAAGGCGCAAAGCTTTCCGAAGACGGTGGCCAACAGTAAGGTCTCGGGCAAGCTAAACGGCAAGCCGTTCAGCGAGATTCGCGACGCCGACAACGACCTGGGCGCGCGCATTGAAGTCTTTGGCGCGGGATCTTATATGTGGGTGCAGTTTGAACACATCGCCTCGATCCGCATCGAGAAGCCAAAGAACCTGCGGGACACGCTCTGGACGCCCGCCTTCATCAAAACCGGACCGAAGTTTCAAGGCACCGACATGGGCGAAGTTCTGCTGCCCGCGATCTACCCGTTCTCATTCACCTACCCTGACGAATCCGTCTGGCTGGGACGACAAACGCTGTGGGCCGAAGACGAAGGCAGCAGCTATCCGCTTGGCCAGAAGATGCTTCTCGTTGACGGGGAAGAAGTGCCGTTCCTCGAGATACGGACTCTCGAATTCGACATTCCCGAAGGAGAAAAGCCCCTTCACGATCACGATGACGACGACTCGTCTACAATCAGGTTGAACGCCTAGAAGATGCCCTTTCGCGAAGATATCCTCCACCCCATTCCGGGCGAAAACCCCGGTGGCACAGACCTGCGCTACGATCCGGTCTACGACAAGATCAAGGAGGCGCGCCGGGAGGAAGAGGATCTTGACCAAGGGGATTGGAAGCGCGAGCGGAAGGTGGCCGATTGGGCGCTGACCAGCAAGCTTTGCGAAGAAACGATTGCGACACGCTCGAAGGATCTCCAGCTTGCCGCGTGGCTGACCGAAGCGGCCATTCGCCTGCGCGGCTTCGCTGGCGTGTTGGAGGGCTTTGCGCTGATCGAAGCCATCGTTGGACAGTTCTGGGACAACCTTTACCCCGAGCTTGAGGACGGAGACGCAGAATTTCGCGCGACCCCTCTCGATTGGCTGTCGAATCACGTCATCACCCTGGTGCGCAATCTGCCGCTCACCAAAGACGGCATCTCGTATCTGAAGTACAAGGAATCGCGAGAGGTGGGATACGAGGATCCCAACGGAAGCGATTCGGCCAAGGACTCGCGCAAGGCGAGACTTGAGGAAGGCAAGATGCCGGCGGAGGCCTTTGACGAGGCGTTCACGCAGACACCGAAGCCGTTCTATGTGGCCCTCGATGCTCAGCTTGTACGTGTGTTGGCGCAAACTCAGTCTCTAACCGCAGCATGCGACGAGAAGTTTGGAGACTTCACGCCGTCATTCACCAGGTTTCGGCAGGCTGTGGAAGAGTTCAAACAGGCCAACAAGATCCTGCTCGAGAAGAAGCGGGAGATTGAGCCCGACCCGATTGAGGAAGAGAAGCCGGTCGAGCACGCGGGCGCGGAGGGGGAAGTGGCGGTAACGCCAGCGGGCCCAGGCTACAACATTGGCGCATTCACAGGCGCGGAGCCGGGAAGCCGCCGCGCGCTGATCGAGTCAGCCGTGAACGTCGCCGCGCAACTGCGGCAGATGGATCCGACCAACCCTGGCTCTTATTTGATGATCCGTGGACTACGGTTTGGCGAGCTGCGCGCTGCGGCCACCAAGGGCGAGATGCGCTCGCTCGAGGCGCCTCCAACGGAGGTACGCCGACAGCTTCGCGTCTACTTACTCGATCAGAAGTGGAAAGAGTTACTCGAACTTACAGAAGCGTCACTCGCGTTTCCGGCCAGCCGCGCCTGGCTGGACCTGCATCGAATGACTTGCGAGGCATGCATTGGCCTTGGCCCCGAGTATGATGGCGTCGCCGCCGCGATCCGAGCTGAGATTCGGGCGCTGCTGCGCGACGTGCCCGAGATTCGCGGCGCAATCTTGATGGACGATACGCCGGCGTGCAATTCGCAGACGCTAGCATGGCTTGACGATCTAGCGGACGATCCGGCGGCCGTCGCCGAAGGCTCGGACGGCGAGAGCGAGCCGGTGATCGCCGCCGCTCATCCCAAGGCGAGCCCTCTGCCTTGGCGCAAGCGCATGGCCGATCCTTTCCGCATCGCGGTGGAGGCTCTTCGCCGGGGCGACAAGCCCAAGGCCCTCGAAATCATGCGGAACGAGATTGAGAGCCAGCCCTCGGCACGGGGTAAATTCCTGCGACAGGTGCAGGTGGCCGAGCTATGCGTGCAGGCCAACGCCAAAGAGATCGCGCAGCCCTTTCTCGAAGAGATCAAAGGCAAGATCGGCGAGTTCCGTCTAGCCGAATGGGAGGACCGTAGCGTGATTGTTCAGGCGCTGGTAGACCTGTACCTTTATCACGAGGACACGATCGACAGCTCATCGGACCGGGCGCGCATCTTTCAGCAGATCTGCCGTCTCGACCCGGTCCGCGCGCTCTCGCTAAGATCCTAGTAGTGGGAATCGTATAGTGGCTTTTCAACTCGATGTTCTGGTAAGTCAATCGATCCTCGATCGCTTGATCGATCTGGATCCGCGAAACGCCAACGAGGCCGCGCCGACACGGGCGGAGTCTGTACGCCGACTGCGTGCTTCTGTGCGGCGCGATCTCGAATGGCTGCTCAATTCCCGGCGCGTGGCGGTGGCACCGGACCCGGCACTGGTGGAGCTCAACAAGTCGGCATACGTGTTTGGGTTGCCGGACATCTCTTCTGTCAGCTTGTCCAACACGGCCGAGCAAGAGCGGCTATTGATTGCGATCGAGCGCACGGTGCAGATTTTTGAGCCACGTTTGGCCGATGTGCGCGTTGTACCGTTGAAGGACGAGTCAAAGAAGGCGATCCAGCGATTGGACTTTCGCATCGATGGCATGTTACTGATGGATCCGTCTCCCGAGCACATCAGTTTTGACACGACGCTGGACGCGGTGAGCCAAGCCTACGTCGTGCGCGCCGAAGGGGTGGACTAAGCGATGCGCGACGACCTGCTGCTCTATTACGAGCGCGAGCTGACGTACATACGGCAGATGGCGGCCAACTTCGCCGAGCGCTATCCGAAGATCGCCTCGCGTCTGGTTCTCGAAGGTGACAAATGCGAGGACCCGCATGTCGAGCGCCTGATTGAGTCGTTTGCGTTCCTGGCAGGCCGCGTCCACTTAAAGATTGACGACGAGTTTCCGGAGTTGACCGAGGCGATTCTGGGGATCGTTTACCCGCACTTTATCCGGCCCATTCCGTCGATGTCGATCGTCGAATTTGAGCTCGACCCGGACAAAGGCAAGCTGGACAAAGGGCTGCTGGTGCCGGCGGGTTCCCTGCTCTACTCACGCGCCGTTCAAGGGGTGCCTTGCAAGTTTCGCACCTGCTACGACTTGACGCTTTATCCGGTGAGTTGCGCCGCCGCAGAGTTTACAACGCCCGATCGCATTCGTCCGGCGATCAAGGCTGCGGAAGCGCAATATGCCGTCAGCGTGCGCTTTACGGCACCGAGTGACACGGACCTCGATAAGCTCGATCTCGACAAGCTTCAGCTCTATTTGAATGGCGAATCGGCCATGATCCACAGCCTCTATGAGGCGCTGTGTTGCAGGGTTACGCGCATTCTGATCCGTAACCCATTGCAACCCCGGCAGCAGCCGCTGGAGATTCCGGTGGATTCGCTGCGGCCGATGGGCTTTGAAGCCAATGAGGGAATGCTCGATTACCCTGGGCGGTCTTTTCTTGCCTACCGCCTGTTGCAGGAATTCTTCTCATTCCCAGAGAAGTTCTTTTTCCTTGAGCTTGGCAATCTTGCGCCGATTTTGGCACAAGGCTTTCGCAACGAGTTTGAAGTTATCTTTCTCATCTCGCGCATGGACAGCGAAGACACGCGGCTGCGCCTGGAGAACGGTGTGACGGCGAGCACCTTCCGCACCTCGGCGACGCCAATTGTGAACCTGTTCCCGCAGACTTGCGAGCCCATTCTGCTGGATCAAAAGAAACCCGAGTACGCGATCGTTCCCGACGTGCGGCGCATGAACGCACTGGAGATTCATTCGATCGCGGAAGTGAATTCGATTGACCTGGACCAGCAGACACTGATCACCTACGAGCCGTTCTATTCCATCCGGCACGCACAACTTTCGCAGAAGCAGCAGACCTTTTATATCGCTTCTCGCCGCGCCTCACCGCGGGCTAACGACGAGGGCACGGACATGTATCTGTCGCTGGTTGACTTGAGCTTCCGGCCAATTCACCCCAAGATGGACGCCGTCACGGTCAAAACATTTTGTACGAATCGTGATTTACCCTCGCGGCTGCCGTTTGGAGCCGAGGGCGGCGACTTCGAGTTGGAACAGAGCGCGCCGCTGCGCCGCATTATCGCGCTGCGCAAGCCAACTCCGACGCTGCGTCCGGCGATCGGCAAGAACATTTACTGGCGGTTGGTATCGCACCTCTCGCTCAACTATCTGTCGTTGGTGGAAGAGGGCAAAGAGGCGCTGCAGCAGATTCTCAATCTGTACAACATCACCAACTCGCCTTATAGCGAGCGGGTGATCGGCGGTATCTCGGCGCTGCGGTCCAAGCGCAAGTTTGCGCGACTGGTGTCGGACGACGGTATCGCTTTTGCGCGGGGCTTTGACGTTGAGATCGACTTTGACGAGGAGCAGTTTGTGGGCGGCGGCGTTTATCTATTCTCGGCAGTGCTGGAGAGATTTCTCGCCAACTATGCATCGTTGAACAGCTTCAGCCAGTTGACCGCGAAGACGATTCAGCGAAAGGAGCCGCTGCGCCAATGGCCACCTCGCGCTGGACAGAAGATCCTGATCTAGGCTCGAAAGCCGCTGAAGAGGCTTATCCGCTGGAGTTGCGCCGCAACTGGCTGGGCGACCTGTTCGGCGAGCGCGCGGGTAGCGTGCAATTTTTTCAGGCCGTGCGATTGTTATCGCGGCTTGGGCACGGCTTGCAGCCGCCGGGACTATTTCCCAAGCACCCGGACCAGGAAGTGGTGCGCTTTGGCGTGAACCCGGCCTACTGGTTTCCGCCGTCGCAGATCCACAGCTTTGAATGGCCGGAGTACAACACGGAGCGATACTCATGGCGCCCACCGATGATGCGGGTCAATTTTATGGGTCTCGTCGGCCCGTCGGGCGTGCTCCCGTTGGTGTATTCGGACTTTCTGCTGGACCGCCTGCGCGCGCGCGATCGTACGATGCTGGAATTCTTTGATGTCTTTCATCACCGGGTCATCTCGCTGTTTTATCAAGCGTGGGAGAAGTATCGCTTCTGGGTAAGTTATGAGCGCGGGGAGCAGGACCGAATGTCAGGCTATCTGCTCAACCTGATCGGGCTGGGAACCCCGGGGCTGACCAGTCGCCAAGCGGTAAGTGACACATCGCTTATTTTCTATACGGGGCTGCTGTCGATGCTGCCGCGCTCGGCCATGGCATTACAGCAATTTCTGAGCGACTACTTTGACGTGCCGATCAGCGTTGAGGAGTTTGGCGGGTCCTGGTATCCGTTGTCGCCGCAAGACATTTGCCAGTTTGCCGACCCGGCAACAGAGGCGGAGCAACTGGGCTTTGGAGTGGTGGTTGGCGATGCGGTTTGGGATCGCGCCTCGCGCGCCAAAATCCGCGTGGGCCCGCTCAAGCTGGAGCAGTACAAAGATTTTTTACCCGGCGGGAGCGCACACACGCCGCTGGAAGCCGTGACGCGATTTTTCACGAACGGCGAGCTGATCTTCGAGGTGCAATTGATCCTCGACCGCAACAGCGTACCCAAGTGCCAACTTGGGATAGACTCGGATTCTCCGCCAAAGCTTGGCTGGCTCACTTGGATGAACCTGGCCAGGCCGCGCACGGAAGACCCCGGTGATTCTGTTTTCACACTCAATTAGGAGCCACCATGAACGCGAACCAACAAAGAAGCCTTGTCCTCAAGCTCAACCAATCGACGCGCGTGACGCTGCAGGCGGCGTTGGGCTTTGCCGGCCAGCGCATGCACTACGACGTCGAGATCGAACACTTTTTGATGAAGCTGCTCGACAACTCGGGTGGCGATTTTCCGCTGATCCTGAAGGCCTTTGAGATCGATAAGGGCAAGCTAAACGCGCAACTGACCGCGTCGCTGGACAACCTGAAGAGCGGCAACGCGCGCCAGCCGGTGTTTGCGCCAACGCTGATGAAGATGTTTGAAGAAGCTTGGTCTCTGGCGTCGCTGGGCTTTGGCGACGCGAACATCCGCACGGGGTTGTGTGTGCTGGCGCTGCGCTCCGACGCCGAGTTGGCGCGGATGATGGACGACATCTCCAAAGAGTTTAAGAAGATCGACTTGAAGAGTCTGACCGACAACTTTGCCAACATCATCGGTCAGTCCTATGAGCAATCGGATGTGTTGAAGGAAGGCGAAGGCGCGGTGGCGGCGGCACCCGAGGCGGGGCCGGATGGGGAGCCCAAAACAAAGGTCGCCTCTAAGCAACCGAACCTGGACGCCTACACGATTAACCTCACCGACAACGCCAAGAACGGCAAGATCGATAGCGTGTTGGCTCGTGATTTTGAGATCCGCCAAGTGGTGGACATCCTCACGCGGCGCAGGCAGAACAACCCGATCCTGGTGGGTGAAGCGGGCGTAGGCAAGACAGCCGTCGTGGAGGGCCTGGCGTTACGAATCGTGCAGGGAGACGTTCCGCCACCGTTGAAGAACGTGACGCTGCGCACTCTCGATCTGGCGCTGTTGCAGGCCGGGGCGAGTGTGAAGGGCGAGTTTGAGAACCGACTGAAGGGTTTGATCGATGAGGTGAAGAAGTCGCCGACGCCCATCATTCTGTTTATCGACGAGGCGCACACGATGATTGGTGCCGGTGGGCAAGCGGGACAGAACGACGCGGCCAACCTGTTGAAGCCCGCGCTGGCGCGAGGCGAGTTGCGTACGCTGGCCGCCACAACCTGGGCCGAGTACAAGAAGTATTTTGAGAAGGACCCGGCGCTGGCGCGGCGCTTTCAACTGGTGAAGGTAGAAGAGCCGAGCGAAGACAACTGCCAGTTGATGTTACGCGGGATTCTGCCCATGCTTGAGAAGCACCACAACGTGCTGATCCTGGATGAGGGTTTGGCTGCGGCGGTGAAGCTCTCGCATCGATACTTGCCCGATCGCCAATTGCCTGATAAAGCCGTCAGCGTTTTGGATACGGCCTGCGCGCGTTTGGCCTTGGGACAGAACTCAGTGCCCACCGCCGTTGAGGCCGTGCAGCGCGAGATCGACGACTACGACGTGCAAACCCGCGTGTTGAATCGCGAGACGGAGATTGGCACGGATCATGCCGAACGGCTGACCGAGATCGCGGCAAAGAAGATTGCAGCCGACGAGAAGCTGAAGGTTCTCAAAGCGCGCTGGGAGTCTGAAGGCAAGCTGGTGACCGAGATTCGCGAGTTGCGCGATTCGATCATGGCGAACGCTGAAGGGATCGATAAGGACGATCTGCGCGTGAAGATCGCGGCGAAGACACAGGAGCTGGAAACGCTGCAAGGCGAGAACCCTTTGATGCGCGTGTCAGTGGACGCGCAGATCGTTGGCGAGGTGATTTCGGCATGGACCGGAATCCCAATCGGCAAGATGTTGAAGGACGAGATCACGACGGTGCTGGAGCTTGAGAAGCATCTGTGTGCTCGAGTGATTGGGCAGGATCACGCGATGCACGCGATCGCCGAGCGCATTCGCACATCGAAGGCGGGCATGGACGATCCGGTCAAGCCGGTGGGCGTATTTATGTTGGTTGGGCCGTCGGGCGTGGGTAAGACCGAGACGGCGCTGGCGATCAGCGACATGCTCTACGGCGGTGAGGACAATATGATCACCATCAACATGAGCGAGTTTCAAGAGGCGCATACGGTGTCGACGCTGAAAGGGTCGCCTCCCGGATATGTTGGCTATGGCGAGGGCGGCGTGTTGACGGAAGCAGTGCGGCGGCGGCCTTA
>JANXUM010000279.1 GCA_025356215.1 Bryobacter sp.
GTGACCATCACGGTGCTCGTCGCGCTTCTCGTCTGCCTGATTCCGACCACCATTGGCGGGCTGCTTTCTGCGATTGGCATTGCCGGTATGGATCGCCTCGTTCAACACAATGTCTTAGCAATGTCCGGACGCGCCGTAGAAGCAGCGGGCGACGTGAACACGCTGCTGCTCGATAAGACAGGGACCATCACACTGGGCAATCGTCAGGCTGTCGCCTTTGTGGCCGCGCCCGGAGTGACCGATCAGGAACTAGCCGATGCCGCGCAACTATCGAGCCTCGCCGATGAGACGCCGGAAGGGCGCAGCATCGTCGTGCTGGCCAAAGAAAAGTACGGTCTGCGTGAGCGTGACCTGAGTGCGCTTGGTGCCCAATTCGTTCCCTTTAGCGCCAAGACCCGGATGTCGGGTGTCGATCTGAACGGGCGCGAAATTCGCAAGGGAAGCATTGACGCCATCACCCTTTATCTCAAGGGCGACGTGCCGGTCGAGATGAAGCGAGCCGCGGAGGACATCGCCAAGGGTGGCGGTACGCCCTTAATGGTGGCGGCGGCGGGTCGGGCCATGGGCGTGGTGCAGTTGAAGGACATCGTCAAAGGCGGTATCAAGGAACGCTTTGGCGAACTGCGCGCCGCTGGCATTCGAACGATCATGATCACCGGAGATAATCCGCTGACGGCTGCGGCGATTGCGGCCGAGGCGGGTGTGGACGAATTTATGGCCGAGGCGACACCCGAACGCAAGCTCGCGCTGATTCGCGAAAAGCAAGCCGAGGGGCGCCTGGTGGCAATGACCGGCGACGGGACTAACGACGCTCCGGCGCTCGCGCAGGCCGATGTGGCTGTGGCGATGAATTCAGGCACACAAGCGGCCAAGGAAGCCGGAAATCTAATCGATCTCGATTCCAATCCGACGAAGCTCATCGAGATCGTCGAAATCGGCAAGCAGATGTTGATCACCCGCGGTGCCCTCACCACCTTCTCCGTGGCAAACGACGTCGCCAAGTATTTTGCGATCATCCCCGCCGCCTTTGCGGCAACCTATCCTGAGCTGAACGCGCTGAACGTGATGGGCTTGCGTACGCCCGAGAGCGCGATCCTCTCGGCCGTGATTTTCAATGCCCTCGTGATTGTCGCGTTGATTCCACTAGCCCTGAAAGGCATAGCCTACCGGCCGATCGGTGCCGGCCCTTTGCTGCGGCGGCACATTCTCATCTACGGCATTGGCGGGCTGCTGGTGCCATTTGCGGGCATCAAAGTGATCGACATGATTCTGGGAATTTTATAAGAGGTCAAGAAAAGAACTGATATGGACGGCATTCTAATTTCTCTGCGCGCAATGGCGTTCTTTACGCTGCTGACTGGTTTTGTGTATCCGCTGTTGATCCTCGCCGCCGGGCGTGTGGCGTTTAGCAATCAAGCACGCGGGTCCTTGATTGAGAAGGACGGCAAGGTACTGGGATCCGAATTGATTGGACAGAATCTTGAGGGCCCGCAATACTTTCTGTCGCGGCCGTCGGCGACATCGCCCAAGGGCTACAACGGGGAAGCAAGTTCGGGATCGAACTTCGGTCCTCTGCATCCGGACTATCTAAAAGCCGTAGCAGAGCGAAAAGCGGCTTTGGGCCCAGCGGCGCCGCTGGATCTGTTGACAGCGTCGGCATCTGGACTGGACCCGCACATCAGCGCTGAAGCGGCCCACTTCCAGGCGGCGCGCGTGGCGGCGGCGCGAAAGCTGAGTGTGGGGGAAGTGTCGCGGCTGGTGGAGCGATACACAGAGGATCGACAATTGGGCATTCTGGGCGAGGAGCGGGTGAATGTCTTGAAGCTGAACCTGGCGTTGGATGGAGTGAAATAGAAAATGCGACAGATTCTGATATTTGCAGCCGCCGGGATTCTTGCGGCCCAGACTCCGGTCGAAAAGCTATTGCTCGACAAGATTGAGCAACTCGAAAAGAGATTGGCCGTCCTCGAAAGCAAGCCGTCGATCACACCGGCTTCCGCCATTGCGCCGGTGCCCACGTTGCCCGTGTTGCCGGAAGCGCCAGTGGCGGCCACGTCGCCAACCGCGCCAGTACTTTCCGGCGTTACCGTGAACGCCTATCTGGACGGCTACTACGGATATAACTTCAATCGCCCGTCCACTGGCGTAAATGATCTGCGGGCATACGACGTATCGCATAACTCATTCACGCTAAGCCAAGGGACGCTGGTATTGGAGAGGGCCGCCTCTTTGAGTGAAAAGCGTTACTTGGGTGGAAGGCTGGACCTGCAGTTTGGCCAAGCCACCGCAACGCTGCAAGGCAATAGCGCCAACGAGAAACGCCCGGAGATTTACCGTCATATTTTTCAAGCATACGGAACGGTGATTGCGCCGATCGGGAATGGCGTAACGTTGGATATGGGTAAATTCGCTTCGTCGCTTGGCATGGAGACCAACTACGCCAAAGACCAGATGAACTATTCCCGTAGTTACTTCTTCAATTTTCTTCCTTACTACCACATGGGCCTACGTGCCACTTATCCGATCACTCCCAAGGTCAGCGCAACGTATTGGCTGGTGAACGGAGCCAACCAGACAGAAGATTTCAACGGATTCAAGAGCCAGGCGATGATATTGACTTTCAATCCGTCCTCGGCAGTGAGCGGTAACTTCAATTACTACGCGGGGCGGGAAGGCGCACTACCGAACTCAGGCCGCTTTCAGGTGTTGGACACTTATTGGTCTTGGAATGTCAACCCGCGTTGGACCTTGGCGGCCGAGGCGGATTACGTCATCAATCGGGCCGAACGCACGGATGCGCCAAAGCGGGTTACCGGTGGAGTCGGTTATGCCCGCTACCGGTTTACGCCACGATGGTCGCTGGCAAGCCGCTACACGCTCCTTAACGACAAAGGCGGCCTATTTAGCGGGACGACGCAGAACCTGCGCGACGTGACGCTAACTTCGACCTTCGAATTGGCGCAAGGTTTCCAGATGCGTTGGGAGTACCGTCGAGACATGTCCAACCGCCGATACTTCACCGGCGAGCGGCCGGGTGAGCTGAAATCAAGTATGGACACCGCCTTCATCGGTCTGATTTGGTGGTTTGGGGGGAAACAGGGCGCTTGGTAGAACACGGCCAGGACGGGCGCGGCAAGCTGAAGATCTTCTTCGGCGCGGCTCCAGGCGTCGGTAAGACCTACGCGATGCTGGAGTCGGCTCGCGCGCGTCTTCGCGCAGGCGTCGACGTTGTCGTTGGCGTCATTGAAACACACGGCAGAGCAGATACGGCGAGCTTGCTCGACGGGTTGGAAGTACTGCCGCGAGAGGCTGAATTTAATCTCGACGCGGCCCTGGCGCGGCGGCCGGATCTGATTCTGATCGATGAACTCGCTCACAGCAACGCCCGCACCTCTCGGCATATCAAGCGCTGGCAGGACGTCGAAGAGCTTCTGCAGGCCGGAACTGATGTTTACAGCACGCTTAACGTCCAACACATCGAGAGTCTGAACGACGTTGTCGCTCAAATCACCGGAGTTGTGGTGCGGGAGACTGTGCCCGATTCGGTGCTAGACCTTGCCGGCGAAATCGAGTTGGTCGATTTGCCGGTTGACGAGTTGATTGCCCGGATGCGCGGCGGCAAGATCTATATGCCCGAGCAGGCCGAACGCGCGCTCGAACATTTCTTCCGTCCCGGGAACTTGAACGCGCTCCGCGAAATGGCGCTGCGGCGTACCGCCGCCCGTGTCGATAGCGAGATGGTGGCGTTGCGCGGCCAGCACGCCAATGCCAAGACCTGGCCGGTTGTAGAGCGCCTGCTATTGGCAATTGGACCCAGCCCTTACGCGCAAAATCTAGTGCGTGCAACCAAACGCCTCGCCACCCAATGGGATGCCGAGTGGTTCGTCATTTGTGTGGCTACGAGCGAATTTGCCAATCTTGACAAAGAGGCGCAAGAGCGAGTTCGCGCGGCTCTGAAGCTGGCTGAGAGTCTAGGTGCCGAAACGGCCACACCCGCCGGGGAGAGTGTTGCTTTAACCGTCCTTGAGTTCGCCCGAGTGCGCAATGTCACGCGCATCGTTGTGGGCAAAGCCCCGGGCTCGAAGTTGGTGGGCGCGCTGATGGAGGGCAGCGGGGAGATCTCCGTCGTCGCCATCGACGGGGGCGCGAAGCTGGAAACCAAACGCAGCCCGCGCGTGGAAGTGCCGCCCTGGGGGGAGATCGGTTTGGCCGCGCTATGGGTGGGCGCGGCGACCGTAATCGGGCTGCTACTGCGAGATCGAATCGCGACTACGAATCTCGTGATGGTCTATCTATTGGCGGTGGTTGCCGTTGCGATGCGGCATTCCCGCGGGGCTGCCATCTTCGCCTCGGTGCTGGGCGTTGCGAGTTTCGACTTCTTTTGCGTCAGCCCGTACATGACCTTCGCTGTCTCCGACGCCGAATACCTGTTGACCTTTGCAGTGATGCTGGCCGTATCGTTGACCATCAGCACCCTCACCGTGAAACTTCGCAAACAAGCAACCGTTGCGATTGAGAGGGAAAATCGCACGCAAAGTCTCTTCCGTTTGTCGCGGGGTCTCGGCGGAGCGCAGCGCATTTTCGACGCCGCCTCGACGCTTCTTCCGATTGCGGAAGGCGTGTTCCAGTCGAAGGTGAATGTGTTTCTGCCCGATGAAGAAGGTAAGTTGAGCTTTCGGCGCCGTGTGAAAGACAGCTATGTGCCGCCATCTCAGGAAGAGGGCATCGCGCAATGGTGCTTGGA
This sequence comes from Bryobacter sp., assembly GCA_025356215.1. Lineage (GTDB taxonomy): Bacteria > Acidobacteriota > Terriglobia > Bryobacterales > Bryobacteraceae > Bryobacter. Next base: position 4,745 of record JANXUM010000279.1, read on the forward strand.
TCATGGCAATAGCGCCGGCAAGGGCTCCGCCACCTTGCCTGGCGCGCAGACCCTCTATCATCCGATCCATGTGCGCGACAAAAGTATCGCCGTGTTTGCGATTGAAACGCCTCCCGCCGATGCCGATGCCGCCGCCCTACTCGACGCCATGCTGAAGCAGACGGCGCTGGCGATGGAACGATTGGCGGCACTGGAGGAAGTACGGCAAGCTGCCCTCGACGCGGAGAGCGAGCGCTTGCGCAATTCACTGCTGAGTGCCGTCTCTCACGACTTGCGCACGCCATTGACCAGCATCGCCGGCGCCGCCTCGACCTTGCTCGAACAGGAAGATCGATTGCCAACCGGGCAGCGCCGGGAATTGCTGCGCGCCATCGAAGAAGAGTCAGGCCGGCTGAACCGCCTGGTCACGAATCTTCTTGAGATGACCAGGCTTGAGGACGGCCGCGTGAGCATTCGGCGGGATCTTTGCTCGATTGAAGAGATCGTGGCCAGTACCCTTGACGCGCTGGAGGGGATGACGATGGGGCGCGCTATCCTCAGCCATATGGAAAAGGATCTCCCCGACCTCGAAGGCGACCCGCTGTTGCTGTCGCAGGCGTTGCAGAACCTGATCGAGAATGCCGTAAAGTACAGCCCGGCAAATACTCCGATCGAGATCCGGACGGAACGAGCGGGCGACGCGATTCGCCTGCAAGTGTTGGACCAGGGTCCGGGGCTTGCTGCGGGCACCGAAACGAAAGTGTTCGAGAAATTTTATCGTGGCGTCGAGACCTCGGCCAGTCGCGGCGTCGGGCTGGGACTCGCGATTGTAAAGTCAATCGCCGAGGCGCACGGGGGCAAGGTCCGCGCCGCCAATCGCGCCGGCGGTGGCGCGCTGTTTGAAATCACATTCCCTGTGAAGCTGCGATGACGAATGCTCCGTTGATCCTGATCGTCGAGGATGATCCAAAGATCCTGGCCGTGCTGGTGGTTTCCCTTGAGGCCGAAGGGTACCGGTTGCAACTTACGGGCAATCTTCGCGACGCCTTGACCCAAGCCCAGGCCCGGCAACCGGACCTGGTTCTGTTGGATTTAGGCTTGCCCGATGGCGATGGATTGACGCTGATTCCAAAACTGCGATCGTTTAGCAGCGCTCCAATTCTCGTTCTGAGCGCCCGGGGTCGGGAGGTGGATAAAATCGCCGCTCTCGATCTTGGTGCCGATGATTTTGTAGCCAAGCCATTCTTTGCCGGAGAGTTACATGCCCGAATGCGCGCTGGACTGCGCCGGGTGAGACCGGTGGGCACTGTGGTGACCTTCGGCGAAGTCTCGGTCGATTGCGAAAACCGCAGCGTGCGACGGTCCGGCGAGGAGGTACACATGACCCCAACGGAGTTTAAGTTGCTTACGACCCTAATCGGGAATCCGGGCAAAGTTTTGACCCAACGGTTCCTGCTAAACGCGGTCTGGGGGCCGCAGAATCTGGACCAGGCGCAGTACCTTCGTGTTTACATGACGCAATTGCGGCGAAAATTGGAAAAAGACCCTGCCCGGCCCACGTATCTGCGAACCGAGACCGGTGTCGGCTATCGATTCACTTTCGATGTAATCTGATCGTCAACGCGTCGTTGTAAACTGATAGTATATGAATTTTGTTTTTCGGTTTGCGACTGTTATGGGGCTCGCCAGCTTTCTCGCCTTTGGGCAGAGCGAAGTCGGCGGCGCCGGGATGAATGGAACGGTGATGGATCCGTCAGGTGCGACGGTAGCTCAGGCAAAAGTAACCGCCAGGAATCCGAACACCGGATTTACCCGGGTGACGCAGAGCACGGAGGGCGGCGTCTACACCTTTGTCCGTCTCCCTGTCGGAACCTATGAAGTCAGCGTCGAGAAAGCTGGCTTCAAGGCTTATAAAAAGACCGGCGTTGGACTGACGGTCGGCGCGGTTGTGACTCTCGATGCGACGCTCGAAATCGGCGCGGTGACCGAGATGGCAACCGTAAGCGCGGAGATCCCGGTTGTTGAAACTTCGCGGGTGTCGACGGCGACGACGGTCACTGAAAAGGCCGTCCGCGATCTGCCGATCAACGGTCGTAATTTCCTCGACTTCACGGTGCTCACTCCGGGCGTGGTGCGCGATCAGACGCGCGGCGGCGACTTAAGCTTTGGCGGCCAGCGCGGCACAGCCAACAGCGTCCTTGTCGACGGCGGCGACGCCAACAATCTCTTCTTTGGACAGAGCAGCGGACGGGCCGGCGGCGGCCGTAATCCCTACACCTTCTCGCAAGACGCGGTGCAAGAATTCCAGGTAAACACGTCGGGTTATGCGCCCGAGATTGGTCGCGCCGGCGGCGGTGTCATCAACACCGTAACCAAGGGCGGCAGCAACGACTTCCACGGTACGGGCTTCTGGTTCTTTCGTGATCGTGAAATGAACGCGAACTCGCCGATTAACAAAGCCCGCAGTGTAGCGCGTCAGCCTTATCACTTCAACCAGTTTGGCGGCAACCTGGGTGGACCCGTGAAGAAAGACAAGCTCTTCTTCTTCTTCAACTACGACGGGCAGCGCAACGTGAACCCGAACCCGGTTTTCTTTCCGGTCGCGCCCCTCACCGATGCCGACTCCCAACGCGCGGTGGCGGAATTGACGCCTTTCCTCAAGCCCTATGTGAACGGGCAGCGCAATAACATCTACACGGGCCGCGTCGATTACAACATTTCCTCGACCCAGCAATTGAACGTGCGCTACAACGCGCATCGCTTCCAGGGCACCAATTTTGAGAACTCGGGAAACCAGTCCGCAGCCGAGCATACGGGTAATTCGAACATCTCGTCGGACAACTTGGCCGTGGGTTACAGCCAGGTTTTCGGTTCGAAAACGATCTGGGATTCGCGTCTCATCTACTTGCGCGACGACGAGCCCGGCTTGGCCAATAGCGATAAGCCGGAAGCGGTCATCCGCCAAAACGGAACGAACATGCTGACGATTGGGCGCAACAATTTTTCGCCCCGCTACACCAACTCAAAGAAGTACAACGTCATCAACACGCTCTCGACGATCATCGAGAAGCACACGCTCAAGTTCGGCGGGGACCTCAACATTGAGCGCATCGCAAACTACTTCCCGGGCAACTTCGGCGGCAGCTATACCTTCAACTCGCTCGCCGATTTCGCCAACCGCAAGCCGCTTGCCTTCACGCAAGGCTTTGCCGGCCCCGGCACTCGCGGAGCGACGACCGCGCCCAACGCCGACGAACTCGGCCTGTTCTTCCAGGATTCCTGGCGCGTGTTCGACCGCCTCACGCTCACCTATGGCGTACGTTACGACTTGTTCAAGTTGGCGGCGAACGACTTCGTAAACCCCGACGCAAGCTTGGCCGCGCTCGGCCTGCGCACCGATAAGGTGCCGTTCAATAAGGACAACATTCTTGGCCGCATGGGGCTGGCCTATCGCGTCGACAAAGAAGGCAAGGCAGTGATTCGTGCCGGCTTCGGCATGTTTGCCCAGCGCACCCCGGCCATTCTCTATGGCACAGCCCATTCACAAAACGGCATCCAGGTCCAGACCTACACGCTGTCCTCGACGGTTGCCTCGCAGGCCGGGCTCATCCCGAACTATCCGGCGATCTTGAGCGCTCCTCCGGCGCTGGCCCGCACCCCCGACATCTTTGTGATGGACCCCACCTTCCGCACTGCGCAGACCTATCAGTGGAACTTCAACTACGAGCGCCAGCTCAGTCGCGACTTTGCGATGACCATCGGGTACCTCGGAGTTAAGGGTCTGCACCTGTCGCGCAGCCGGGACATCAACCTGTTCCCGACGACGACCGTCAACGCGACACTATCGACAACCGGCGCTCTGATTCCCTATCAGGCTCGTCTGAGCACTGTGCGGCCTTATGCGAATTTCGGCCGCATCACGGTGTTTGAGAGCGGCGCAGATTCTCAGTACCACGGCGGCTTCCTTCAGTTCAGCAAGCGCTACTCGAAGAACTTCCAACTGCAGACCAGCTACACCTACTCCAAGGTGATCGACAGCCGTCCCGACGCGACCAGCGTTGTGCCGGGTGGCGGCGATGATGCCAAGGTCGCACAAGACACGCTCAATCCCAATTCCGATCGAGCCTTGGGAGACACCAACATTAAGCACCGCTTCGTGGGCTCGGGTGTTTGGGACATCGCCTACTTCAACGGCATGAGCGGCGCGGGTAAGTACATCCTTGGCGGCTGGCAGTTGTCTCTGATCTTTCAGGGTCAAAGTGGCCGTCCCTTTAACGCTAGCGCGCCGACCGACTTGAACGGCGACCAGAATTCACGCAACGACCGCGCGCCTGGCTATGGCCGCAACACGATCATCGGACCGGGCTTTGCCAGCCTCGACCTTCGCGTCTCGAAGGACATTCCGGTCTTCCGTGAGAAGGTAAAGCTGCGCTTGATGGGAGAGGCCTTCAACTCCTTGAACCGCGCAAACTTCTCCGGCCTGCAGACGACGCCTTACAGCTTTGTGGCGGCGACTCGCACGCTGACACCGCAGACGACCTTCCTGACCAATACGGCTGCCTTCGATCCCCGGATCATGCAGATCGCGGCTAGAATAACGTTCTAGGATGTTCTTTAACTTCACAAAACGGCGGCTGGCAACAGCCGCCGTTTTGCTTTTCAGCGGTGTCACGCTGGCGGCGCAAACTCCGGACGCCACCTTCTTCGAAAACAAGATTCGGCCAGTACTTGCCACCAAGTGCTATCGATGTCACGCCGCCAGCTTAAGGGCCCCCATGGGTGGGCTGATTCTGGACACCAAGGCCGGATTGGCCAAGGCCGTTGTGCCGGGTAAGCCGCTTGAAAGCAAGTTGTTAGCGGCGATTCTCTACAAGGACGCCCGCTTGCAGATGCCGCCTACCGGCAAATTGCCCGACACGGTGGCCGCTGATTTTGAACGCTGGATTACAGCCGGCGCGCCCGACCCGCGCGTCGATCAATCGAGTGCCGCACAGACCTCGGGGCCGCTCAAGGGAATGGCGGTTGAAGAGGGGCGCAAGTGGTGGGCTTTTCAGCCGTTGCGCCAGATTCAGCCAAAAGAAAGTATCGATGCATTGCTGCTGGCCAAGCTCAAGGAGAAGGGGCTCACGCCGTCGCCCCGCGCCGACGCCCGGACGCTGGCCCGCCGTGCCTACATCGATTTGATCGGCATGAAGCCAACCTTTGAAGAAGTCGAGGCCTTTGCCGCTGACCCTTCCCCGGACGCCTACCCGAAGTTGGTGGACAAGCTCCTCGCCTCTGAACATCACGGTGAGCAGTGGGGCCGCCACTGGCTGGACGTCGCCCGCTATGCCGAAGACAATCCAACCACCGAGGCCACCAATCCCGCTTACCCCTTCGCTTGGCGCTACCGGGACTGGGTGATCGAGGCCATCAACAAAGACGTGCCTTACGATCGCTTCGTCAAGCTCCAACTGGCCGCCGACAAAATTCCCGACGTTAAGCGCGAAGACTTGCGCGCTCTCGGTTATCTGGGTGCGGCGCCGATCTATCACAAGGATCGCCGCTTATCTAAAGACGTCATCTCGACATTTCTGGCTGACGATTGGGACGAACGCGTCGATGCCGTGTCCCGCGGCCTGCTCGGCATGACGGTTGCTTGCGCCCGCTGCCACGATCATAAATTCGATCCGATTCCGACCAAAGATTATTACGGCCTGGCCAGCGTCTTTGCCTCAACCATGGCGGTGGAGCGGCCGATGTTCGACGTTGAGCCGAAGGTTGAGGAGCGTTTCTTGTGGGTTCAGAATCGTCTGTTCGAGCTGTCTTACTCCGTCAACCTGCTGACCGGCGAGGCCAGCACTGTTGTGGGCTCTCCGGCGCGCGTGGCCAAATGGCAGGGCGAGATCCAGCAATTGAAAACCGAGATGGAAGCCTTGCGCGCGCGCTACCCAAAATTGATCAGCCGCATCGATCGATTCTGGCTTAGCCAGGAAGAACGCAGGGCCGCCGCCGCGGCCAATCCAGCCGCCCGCCGCCGTGGCGCGGCGTCGAACGAACCCTTCATGAACACCGTCTACGACGCGGCCCAATCTGTCGACGGCACTGACGAAAATTACACCTGGATCGAGTACAAGCCCGGCGAGCCGCGGGATCTGCCTGTGTTTCTTCACGGCAACGCGGCTACGCCCGGCGAGCCTGCCCCGCGCCATTTCTTGAGCGTACTTGCCAAAGGCGACAGCGCTTTTCGTAATGGATCCGGGCGTCTGGAGTTGGCCGACAGGATCTTCAGCGACTCCGCGCCGCTGGCCGCCCGCGTGATCGTCAATCGCGTCTGGGGCTGGCATTTCGGCAAGCCGCTGGTGGCCACCGCCAGTGATTTTGGCGTGCAGGGCGACAAACCCACCCATCCCGAATTACTGGACAAATTGGCTGCCGATTTCATCGCTCACGGCTGGTCGCTCAAATGGCTGCATCGGGAGATCATGCTCACCGACGCTTATCGACAATCCAGTCGGCCTCGCGCCGAGACCGAGAAGCTTGATCCGACAAACCAATTCCTCTGGCGCATGAATCCCCGTCGCATGGACGTTGAGGCCTATCGCGATTCGTTGCTTCGATCCGCTGGCCGATTGAATGAAACGCTATACGGGCTGTCTGAGGATCTGGACGCTGACACCAACACCCGGCGGACCATCTACGGTCGCATCAGCCGCAGCCGCGTCAGCAATCTACTGAAGCTCTATGATTTCCCCGACGCGATGCAAAGCAGCCCGGGCCGCGATCTGACGACTTCACCGCTCCAGCAGTTATTCGTGATGAACAGCGCCTTCATCCAGCAACTGTCCGGAGCCGTGGCCAAGGCCGCTTCCGCCGAGCCGGAGTTGCCCGCCCAGGTTGCCAACCTTTACCGCAAGATCCTTTCCCGCAACCCAAGTGCGCAGGAACTCGACCTCGCCTTGAGCTATCTGGCCAAGGGCAAGCTAGAAGAGTACGCGCAAGTATTGTTGTCGACCAACGAGGAGATTTTCTGGCCATGATCGAAGGCAATTCGCGGCGCAAGCTGATTCAATCGATGTGCGGAGGGATGGGCTCCGTCGGCCTTGCCGCTCTGCTTGGGGATGGCCGGTTGGGTGCCGCGCCTTTGGGCAATTATTCCGGACCCAAGCTCCCCGCCAAGGCCAAGCATGTCATCTTCCTGTTTATGGCGGGCGGGCCGTCGCAGTTGGACATGTTTGACCCCAAGCCGTTGCTCGAAAAGTATCGGGGCCAGCGGCCCGACTCGGTGAACTTGCGAACAGAGCGGCAGACAGGTGGCCTCATGCCGTCGCCCTTCGCCTTCAAAAAGTACGGTCGTGGCGGCGTCGACGTAAGCGAACTGCTTCCCAAGACGGCGGCGGTGATCGACGAGATTTGCGTCGTGCGATCCATGTATACCTTCAACCCCACGCACACTCCCGCGCGCAGTCTGATTCACACGGGCAGCATTCTGGCCAACCGGCCGTCGCTCGGCGCCTGGACCTCCTATGGCCTTGGGTCTGAAAACGAGAATTTACCCGGCTTCGTCGTGCTCACGCCAGGCGGCGGAGGCGGGTCGCTGTGGCGCTCCGGCTTCCTGCCCGCCGAGCATCAGGGCACGGCCTTCAACGATGCCGAGATCGAACCGGAAAAAATGATCGCCGACCTGCGCAACAAGAAGCTCGACCCTGCGGCGCAGCGCCGGCAATTGGACGCGGTGCAAGCCTTGAACCGCCTGCACAGTGAATCCTTCGGCTCGGACTCGTATCTCGACGGCCGCATCCAATCGATGGAAAAGGCTTATCGCATGCAGTCCGAGGCCTCCGATGTCTTCGACATCCGTAAGGAGCCCGACACGATTCGTGCCGAATACGGAAGCACGCCCTTCGCCAACGGCTGCCTGATGGCGCGCCGCTTGGTCGAAAAGGGTGTCCGCTATGTACATGTCTACTTCGGCGCGGGCCAGGTCTGGGACGACCACACCGACATCGACAAGAACTTGAAGAAGCGCTGCCCGGACCTCGATCAGGCCGCTGCCGCCCTCATCACCGACCTCAAGCGGCGCGGGCTGCTGGACGAAACGCTGGTTGTCTGGGGCGGGGAATTCGGACGCACCCCAGTATCGGAAAGCGGAACGGGCCGCGACCACAACCCCTATGGCTTCACGATGTGGATGGCCGGGGGCGGCGTCAAGGGCGGCATGGCCTACGGCATGACGGACGACTTCGGCTTCAAGGCCGTCGAGAATCGCGTGTCGATCCACGATCTACACGCGACGATATTGCACCAGTTGGGCGTCGACCATACCCGGCTCACCTATCGCTACGCGGGCCGCGATTTCCGTCTCACCGACGTCTTCGGTGAAGTGGTGAAGGATATTCTCGTATGAAGATTGCGATTCTCTTGATGGTTGGCGCGCTCAGCGCCGCCGAGCCACGCGCCGGACATTCCGTCCATGGCGAAGTTTTCGACAGCGGCCCTCGCACTAAGCCAGTCCTGATGCCCGAAATCGGCATCGCGCACTTTCCGATCACGCACAAAAACCCGGAGACGCAGCGCTGGTTCGACCAAGGCAACGCGCTGTTGCATTCGTTCTGGGAATATGAGGCCGAACGCAGTTTCCGCTGGTGCGCCAAACTCGAACCCGACAATGCGATGTGCTACTGGGGCCTCGCGCGTGCCGCTGGCGATGCGCGCAGCAAGGGCTTTCTCAAAGAGGCCGTCAAGCGCAAGGCAGGGGTAAGCGAGCGCGAACGCCTCTACATCGAAGCCATGGAGGCGCTTGAAAACATCGACCGCCTGCGCGATCGTGGTGACGACTATCGCAACCGCGAAAAGGCCTACAAGAAGGGTCTCGAAACGATTTGCCTCAAGTATCCCGACGACATGGAAGCCAAGCTGCTGTTGGCGCTCACCAACATGGGCGACTCGCGCTACGGTACCGAAATGATCTTGCGCGAAGTCGAGGCCAAGCTGCCCAACCATCCGGGCGTGCATCACTATCGCATCCACAACTGGAACTACCACGAGCCTGAACAAGCGCTCAAAAGCGCCGGCCGCCTGGGGGCCATCGCGCCCAATGTCGGCCACGCCCTGCACATGCCGGGACACATCTACGCCACCGTCGGCATGTGGAACGAGGCCGCCCTCGCCATGGACGCGGCCACTCGCACCGAAGTGCGCCACATGCACGAGCGTCAGGTCTTTCCTTTCAACTATTGGAATTGGGGCCACAACCGCGCCTATCTCAGTTACATCCAGGAGCAGTTGGGCTTGCCCGATCTTGCCATCGCTGGCGCGAAGGATTTGATCGCCGCGCCCCAGGATCCCAAGCTAAACGGTGCGCTGTCTTACAGCCCGCACTCTCAAGGCATTCACAGCATGGCGCGGGTCCTGGTGAAGTACGAACGCTGGAAAGAGCTGCTCGATACGCGGACGATTCCCTGGCGTGAAGGTGCCGAAGACCAGTTGTTGAAGGCCTACGTCGAGGCTCGCGCTCACTTCGGTCTTGGCAATTTGGAAGAAGCCGAGAAAGCGCTGGCCGCCCTCGACAAGTTCGAAAAGGATAAGAGCGTCGAGCGGCAGTTCCTCATCATGTCCACCGAATTGAAGGCGCGCTTGGCCTTAGCCAATGGAGAAACCTTGCTGGGCCTGGGCCTGCTGACCGATGCCGCCGACAAGCAATTTGAGCTGCAGAAGAACGACAACGATCCGCCTCACTACCCAGAGGTGCTCTACAACTCCCTCGGCAACGCCTTCCTCGCAGCGGGCACCAAGGACTTGGCCATTGCCGCCTTTGAGAAGGCGCTGAAGTTAACGCGTAACGATCGCTTCGCGCTCGCCGGGCTGGCCAAGGCTGGCAAGCCAACCGCCCCCAAACTGCCCGAGCCGGAGCGTAGCTACTCCACTATCGGCCTCGATAAATACGGCCCCAAGGAATGGGCCCCGATCGACGCGCCCAAGCTGCTGGCGATGGATGTCGACGGCAAGCGAGTTGAGTTGAGCGAGATGGCTGGCAAAAACGTCGTGCTGGTCTTCTACCTGGGCCGGGAGTGCCCGCACTGCCTCAAGCAATTGCGCGATCTCAAATCAAAGAACGAAGACTGGAAACGACTCAATACAGTCCTGCTGGCGGTCAGCGGCAACACTGCCGAACAAAACAAAGCGCTCCTCGGCGACGCCGCCTATCAAGGCATCCGCTTTCTCGCAGACGCCGACCACGCCAACGCCAAGCGCTTCTTGGCTTTCGACGATTTTGAGGAGATCGAACTGCACGCAACCTTGCTGATCGACGCCAAAGGTAAGATGCGCTGGAGCCGTGTGGGCGGTGATCCGTTTGAAGATATGGCCTTTCTCGTCAAGCAAGTAGAAGGCTTGCAGTAGTCGCAAAATCGAATCACCCCTATCTCTAGCGGCATTGTGGTATTCTGCCCCTGAGAGGTCCTATTTTGCAGGCGGCGGCACTACTCAAACGCAGCAATGGCGAGTCCTTGCTGAACTCGATTGGCAACACCCCGCTCCTGCGGTTGCCCGGGATTTCATCGGCATACCCGGGGGTGGAGATTCTCGGCAAGGCTGAATTTCTCAATCCCGGCGGCAGCGTCAAAGACCGTCCGGGGCTCAATATGATCCGCGACGGCGAGCGCACTGGGCGTCTCACCAAGGCCCGGACTATCCTCGATGCCACCAGCGGCAACACCGGCATCGCTTACGCCATGATCGGAGCCGCCTTGGGCTATAAAGTACGTTTATGCCTCCCGCAAAACGCCTCTCCCGAGCGCAAGCAAATCCTCAAAGCCTTTGGCGCGGATTTGATTCTTACCGACCCTGGCGCGGGTTCCGACGGGGCCATCATCGAATGCCGCAAGGTCTACGAGAGCGACCCCGACCGTTACTTTTACCCCGACCAGTACAACAACCCGGCCAACTGGAAAGCGCATTTTGAAACAACTGGCGTTGAAATCCTAAACCAGACCAGCCACGGCGTCACGCACTTTGTCGCGATGCTGGGCACAAGCGGCACCTTCACCGGTACCTCGCGCCGTCTAAAGCGCGATCTACCCGCTGTCCAGTGCATTTCAGCCCAGCCGGATCAAGGTTTTCACGGCATCGAAGGCACGAAACACATGCCGTCGGCAATTATCCCGGGCATCTACGACGACAAGCTGGCCGACGACAACTTGTGGATCGCGACGGAAGATTCATTCACGATGACCAAGCGGATGGCGCGCGAAGAGGGGCTGCTGGTGGGCATCTCGGCCGGGGCCAATGTTGTCGCGGCGACTCAATTGGCCCAGCGTCTGGCGGACAATGGAGAAGGCGGCACGATCGTCACGATCCTGTGCGATGGAGCGGCCAAGTATCTGAGCGAACCCTTCTGGCATGACTGATTGGCATGATTGAAATTTCCCCCGAGGCGTGGGACCTAATGGTCGACCATGCGCAAAAATCCTATCCGAATGAGTGCTGCGGCATCCTGATCGGCGACGAACAAGCGGGCCTGCGCCGCGCGACTCTGGCCGTTGCCTGCCGCAATGCCTACGAAGGCGAACAGAAAGATCGTTTCCTGATCGATCCGCGCGATCAGATCTCCGCCGAGCGCCAAAGCCGCGAACTCGGCCTGGGCGTGCTCGGCTTTTTCCATTCGCACCCCGACGAGGGTGCCTATTTTTCGCAAACCGATTTGAAGAACCACTGGCCTTTTTATTCGAACGTCGTGATGAGCGTGCGCGGCGGCATCTTTGCCGACGCCAAATGCTTCCGCGTCGATGTCGACCAGACCGCCAGTGAAGAAGAGGACTTGTCATGGCCAAAATCTTGATTCCGACGCCGTTACGGCAATTTACCGGGGGCGCGGACACCGTCACCGCCTCGGGTGCCACCGTGGGCGAACTCATGGGCGCGCTGCTGGCGGCGCATCCCGACTTGAAGAAAAACCTTTATAACGACGAAGGCAAGCTACGCAGTTTCGTGAACATCTACGTCAACGACGAGGACATCCGCTATCTATCGAAGGAAGAAAGCGCGGTGGCCGACAGCGACACTGTATCGATCATTCCGAGCATCGCCGGAGGACGCTAGCCCATGTCCACCACTCTGACCAACGAAGAGATCGGCCGCTACTCCCGGCACCTCATCCTGCCCGAAGTGGGCATGGAAGGCCAGATCAAGCTCAAGGACGCCAAGGTGCTGCTTGTCGGCACTGGCGGCCTTGGCGCGCCGATGGCCCTGTACCTGGCTGCCGCCGGCGTTGGCACGATCGGGCTTGTCGATTTCGATGTCGTCGACGTCTCCAATCTTCAGCGCCAGGTGATCCACGGCTCCAAGGACGTCGGCAAGAAGAAGATCGATTCCGCCGCCGAAAGTATGTTGGACATCAATCCAACCTTGAAAATCGTCAAGCATGAAGTGGCGCTCAATAGTGAGAACGCGCTCGAGATCGTCAAGCAATACGATTTGGTCGCAGATGGTACCGATAACTTTCCCACTCGCTACCTTGTCAATGACGCCTGCGTCCTCTTGAACAAGCCGAACGTCTACGGCTCGATCTTTCGTTTCGAGGGCCAGGCATCGGTGTTCGCAACCGAAGACGGCCCCTGCTACCGCTGCCTTTATCCCGAACCGCCGCCACCTGGATTGGTGCCAAGCTGCGCCGAAGGTGGAGTACTGGGCATATTACCGGGAGTAGTAGGACTGATCCAGGCCACCGAGGTGGTCAAGATCATCCTTGGCAAGGGCGAAACCCTCAAGGGTCGGCTGCTCTTATACGACGCCTTAAACATGAAATTCAGGGAGTTAAAACTCCGCCGTAACCCGCAGTGCCCATCGGGCAGGTGTACAGTGGTTAATGAGCTGATCGATTACCAGCAATTTTGTGGTGTTGTAGAAAACCATACCGAGCCGGTCCAATCCACTTCGGACTTGGAGCCCAAGCAAGTTAAAGCGATGATCGACTCAGGTGAAGACTTTATTTTGGTCGATGTTCGGGAGCCACATGAGCATCAAATCGCCTCAATTGCAAAAGCAACCCTAATACCTTTAGGACAATTGCCGAATAGACTAAGTGAGCTGCCTAAAGATGCCAAGATCGTATGCCACTGCAAGAGTGGGATGCGAAGCGCGAAGGCCGTAGATTTGCTGAAACTCAACGGTTATTCGCGGGTTCAGAATATGAAGGGGGGGATTTTAGCCTGGAGTGACCAAATTGATCCCACTGTCGCAAAGTACTAGACTTCTTGGCGTGACTTTCAAAGTCATGGCAGGGATGATACTACTTGGCGCTTTCGGTACGGTCAAAACTCAGGTTGAAGATCCCGTATTCTTTAATTTCAAGCCATCGGCTGGCTGGCCCTCGGCCACTTGGGAAGTCGGCAACGACCAGTTA
>JANXUM010000287.1 GCA_025356215.1 Bryobacter sp.
GTCCTGGGCGCTGATGTGCTGGCTCGTCGCCGGGCGATTGCAACTTTGCCGTTCTCTCGAAGCTGAGACGGAACACCTGGGTAGCGACTAATCGCTTCGGCTCCCGCACAGAAGACTCTATGCTGGGATCAAGATGGCGCTCACAAATCCTAACGAACACTATGACTCGCAACTGACTCTCGGCGAGAAGATCGCCGACCGGGTCGCCTCGTTTGGCGGTAGTTGGACCTTCATTATTCTCTTCCTCGCTTCGATGAGCGTTTGGATGATTTACAACGCTGCCGCGCCGGGAAGGTTTGATCCCTACCCGTTTATCTTTTTGAATCTGGTGCTGTCCTGTCTTGCGGCGTTACAGGCACCCGTCATTATGATGAGCCAGAACCGGCAGGCCGACCGGGATCGCATGGACGACCAACTCGACTATGAGGTTAACGTGCGCGCCGAGATGGAAATCACCGAGATGCGGATGAGGATCGGCGAGATGGCGGAGGCGCTGGCGCGGATTGAGGCGGCGCTCGAAAAACGTTAGGCCTCCTGGACTTTGGCCTTGGCCCGCAGCGTATCGATGTAGCGCTCCACCGCCTTTTGCTTGCTCTCCGCAATGAGTTGCTCTTCGATCGTTACTCGCACCTCTTCAAAGGGGAGGATGCCCGCCGCGCGGCGGTCGTAGACCTTGACGATGTGATAGCCGAAAGGGGTACGGATCACTTCGCTGGTTTGACCGACAGGGAGGCTGAAGGCCACGACTTCAAACTCTTCCACCATTTGGCCTTTGCCGAAGTAGCCTAGGTCGCCGCCTCTTCCCGGGCAGTCTGAGTATTGGTCGGCAAGCGCCTCGAAAGCTTCTCCGCTTTGGAGCGCCACGAGGACTTGGTCCAGAGCGGCTTTGGCAGCTTCTTCCGGAGTTTGCTCGTCGATGTTTTTGACGATGTGAGCGGCGTGCACCGCTTCGGGCACTTGATAGGCGGCGGAGTTTTTCTTGTAGAAATCGACGATGTCTTTGGGACGGGGAGGATCGGCCCGGGAACTGAGCTTGGCGATGAGTGCGTCCACCGACACTTTGTCGCGCTGCGCGGCCTGCTGGATCAAGACTCGTTCGATCAGGTTTTCGCGAGCCCATTCGCGGGCGCGCTGATCGAGCGCGGCTTCGCTTTCCTCAGGCATGCGCTCTGACAAGGCACGCCGGATGGCCTTGCGTTCTTCGCGCAATGCCGCGTCTTCAATTCGTTCCCCATTTACGATCAAAGCCATTCCCGATCCCACTCCATTCGATTGATCATAGTATTACAGGCAGGCATGAAGAAAGAATTTGAGTTGTTTGCCGGTGCCGGGATTCCGCATCCGTGCTGTGTTCCAAGCAAGGAGAGGGCAGCGAAACTGGCAATGACGCAGACGGCGGCGGCGGAGCGGTTGCGCGCGACGGGGGGGTCTGTGGACGGGATGATCCGGCTGGACGGCGGGCATTTCTTGATGGGTACCGATTACGACGAGGGCTTTGCGGCGGATGGGGAGGGCCCGGTCCGCGAAGTGACGATCGATCCGTTCTACGCCGATGTAACGCCAGTGACGAACGCGCAGTTTGGAGACTTTGTGCGGGCGACGGGTTACAAGACCGAGGCCGAGGCGTTCGCCTGGTCGTACGTGTTCAAAGGGCACATTCCGGCTGGGCAGTACGACCGACTGGTGGAGGCCACCGTGACCGAGGTAGGTTGGTGGTGCAAAGTGGGAAAGACGGATTGGCGGCATCCGGAGGGGCCGGACTCAACGATCGACGGACGCGAGGAGATTCCTGTCGTTCATGTCTCTTGGAACGACGCATTTGCGTATGCGCGATGGGCTGGGAAGCGGCTTCCAACAGAGGCTGAGTGGGAGTATGCGGCGAGGGGGGGATTGGAGCAGAAGTTGTTTCCGTGGGGTGACGAGTTGACCCCCGACGGGCAGCATCTTTGCAATGTTTGGCAGGGGCAGTTTCCGGATATCGACACGGGGGATGACGGCTACACCGGGCCTTGCCCGCCGCGGGCCTTTGCGCCAAATGGCTTTGGTCTATACGCAACCACGGGCAATGTGTGGGAGTGGTGCGCGGATTGGTTTCATCCGAGCTTTCACTTGACCGCGACGCGAATCAATCCCGTTGGCCCCTTGGGGGGGACGAGTAAAGTGATGAAGGGCGGCTCTTATCTCTGCCACAAGTCCTATTGCAACCGCTATCGCGTGGCGGCGCGGACTTCAAACACGCCGGATAGTTCGACAACAAATATTGGATTTCGTTGCGTTCGCGACGTGGTGTCTTAGGGCAAAGGTGAGCGGCGCGGAAGTTCGGCTTAACGTATCCCGAGAAGTCATATTCGATCGTGCCGTCGCTGAAATCAATGCCTGGCAAGATCGCGGAAACCATAACGAAACCTTAGAAGAGGAAACGCAACTGAAGTTGAAACATGCGGGACGGATCGGCGTTTGCGAAGGCCGGGATGGCATTAGGGCTTGCGCCGACGGCGGCTAGTTGGCCGAAAGTGGAGTTTGGCGCAGCAGCGTCCCCATAGACGGTTTGCGCGCGACCAAGGATGTTGGCGTGGTTGAGAAGATTGAATCCCTCCAGCCGCAGGAGGATAGTGGCGCGTTCTGTGGCCTGAATCCGGCTTTCGACAAAAAGGCCGACATCAGAGGTGGCAGTACCGCGGAAGGCGGACTTAGCGAGGATCTTGCCGTCGACCACCGGCCGGTCGTTGTTGATGCCGTCGCCGTTGTTGTCGACGCCCGTGGTCGCGTTGAAGGGACGCGCGGAGGCGAGCTGGGTTAGCGTGCCAGCGGTGATGTTGAGTGGAAAGCGGTAGCTGAAATGAATGACGGCGCGATGGCGCTGGTCGAGTAAACTGGGGCCGCGTTCGACTTCTCCGAGGGCGGCGATGTTAGGCTCGTTGGGGCCAATCCCGTTGCCATCGGGTTCGCTTGTGTTTGTCGCTTTTGAGAGCGTGTAACTGGCCGATGCGTAGATACGGCGGTGGCCGCGGTAACTGAGTTGGGTCTGTAACGCGTTGTAATCGGCGACTCCGAGGTTTGTAAGTACGTTGACCTGGCGTACGCCACCGTTGACGGGAAGAATGGGACGCGTTGCGTTCGCTAACGCGACAGTCCTGAGCTGGCCAGGGGCGTTGCGATCAAAGGGCGCAGGGGCATTCAAGTCAATCGAACGATCTAGGTTGGCGACGTGTTGACGCACGTAGTCGGCCCCCATAAAGAGGCCCTTGATGGCCTCGCGCTCGGCCCCGACCGAGAGGACTTGGCTGCGGGGATTGACTAACTCATTCGGGTAGTTCGGCAGGCGATCGAAGTTAAGCCCAAATTTGGCGAATTGCGTTGTGTAGAAGGAGCGCTGGCCGGGGCGGATCGTGATGTCGCGAGCGGGCGGTGCTGGCCAAGGCGCAGTTAATAAAGTCTTTCGAAGGTCTTCAAATGCCACAAGCGGCCCTCGATCAGATCATCAACCGATACGGACAGGCGAATGTCGCGGAACTAACTGGTCGCACCCAACGGATTATCGAAGGCGCTGACGGTAAAAGGGAGATTGAAAAACGCAAGGGCGAGAACGGAAACTCGATCAACGTGGAGGAAGCGCGGCAGTTCCAGGAGGGCAGGAAGCGCATCGCGATCATCAGCAACGCCGCTTCCACAGGAATCTCGCTCCATGCCGACCGCCGCGCCAAGAATCAGCAGCGCCGCGTTCACATCATCCTCGAATTGAAGTGGTCTGCGGACGATCAGATGCAGGACTTCGGACGGTCTCACCGAACAAACGAAAGTTCTCAGCCCGTCTACAAGTTGCTCTCGGTGAACGTGGGAGCCGACAAGCGGTTCAGCTCGTCGATCGCGCGACGCCTTGAGCAACTCGGTGCGCTGAGCCGCGGTGATCGTGCATCCTCGGGCGCTGGCGACATCGCTAAGTACAATTTCGAGACGACGTATGGCAAAGCCGCTGTGTATGCCGTCGTGAGCGAGATGAATCGGACCGATGCCGAAACGCTAAAGATGATGGGCCTGGCTAGTGACAAGGTTGAGGCAAAGGCTGACGGGATTCCAGTGACGCAATTCTTAAACCGCCTGATGAGTCTTCCGCTAGAGGTCCAGAACAAGACGTTCGACCGCTTCATGGAAGCGTTTCAAGAGGCGATCGAGAACGCAAAGAAGAACGGGATGTTCGACGCCGGAGCCGAGAAGATCCAGGCCGACAAGCTGGAGATGGTGGGCGAGCCAACCATCGTCCGCACCGACGAATCGTCTGGCGCCCGCACGATCCACTACGAGATCAACGCGCTTCAGAAACGCGACCGCTACGACTGGGACCAGGCCAAAGCGGCCGTGCGCAAAGACCATCGCTTGCTCAAACAAAAGCAGAGCGGTCGCCTAATCGCCGTCGCACGAGAGCCTTACACGACGCGAACGGCTCTCGACGGCAGCCTGATGCCCGCCTACCGCTACATCGGCGCGTCCGGAGCAGCCTCGATCGAGGAGGCGGAGTTCGCCAAGTATGAAGCGGCGGCCGCCGATAAAGAATCTGAAGCGGCATGGGACGCTCAACATCAAGCGGCGGGCCCGTACCGCACCGAACACGTTCACCTGATCGGTGGCTCCGTTCTGCCCATCTACGACAAGCTCAGCGACGGGAAGACGCTGAAAGTGGAAATCGCGGCGATGCCGGATGGACAGCGCATCCTCGGCGTTCGGATTCCCACGCTGAGCATAAAGCAGGTCATGCGGGCACTTGGCCACGGCGTTACTCTGACGCCGGCTGACGTGCTCGCGGGAGTGCTGGCGGGAGAGACTTACGATTTAGCTAGCGGCGTGAAGCTCAAAAAGCTGATCCGAGCCGGGCAGGATCGCATTGAAGTCGTGGCTCCGGGTAGCCAAGCGGCTCGGCTTTGGAGCATCATTCAGCCACATGGCGGATTCAACGAGAACATCCAGTATGTGTTTCGGTACTTTCTGCCAAATGACGAGCGGGCGCTGGCTGGCGTTCAGGCGCTCCTGAAAAACTTTCCCCTCATGTCGGATTCACAGGGGAAGGTGGAGGCGGCAGAGACAAAGGCGGAGCGGGCGGGCGGCGGCGAGAAGCTCTATGCCCGGCCCGGCAGCTTGGAGGCAATGGCTGGCGAGTGGGTGTATCAGGCGAGGCCCAAAGAAGCCGCGCGTGTGCCCTTTGAACGCTACGCCGCTGATCGGCTTCTGGCCGAGTCCGACAGTAGGCTGATCCGGGTCGAGGGCGAACGGCCTTCCACGGTTGTCGGTAACTGGCAAGTCATGCAGATCATCCGCACCGCCACAGGGGCGGATCGCTTCATGGGTGCGGTCGTTGAGCCGCTGGAGGCCTACGCCACCATGAATCAATTGTCAAATTGGGCGATGGATGAGTCTCTGAGTGCAGCATCCGTCGAATCCGCCATGCGCCTGAGAGACCAGATCATGGAAGCGATGGAGCAAAATCAGAATCGCGGCTTCGTATTTTTGCTGCGCGACGCTGAAGCTTCAAATGCAACGGGTGCCAAATTCGCCGACACCTTGCGCGAGGAGTTTACGCACTGGGAGCAACTCAAGCTCCAAGACCATTTGGACGATCATGTCGATACAGCAGCCCTTGTGGCACATCCAATGTGGAAACGCATTTCTGCCTACTTAGCAAATCACGATTATGGTCAA
>JANXUM010000290.1 GCA_025356215.1 Bryobacter sp.
TGTTCGCCATTGGTGCGGTCCACGACGTAGAAGTAACCGTTGCGGTCGGCGTGCAGAGCCATCTTGCGTGGCTTGCCCTTGAAGTCGCCATCAACGAGAATGGGCGTTTCGCTTGAATCCCAGTCGTGAGTATCGTGTGGATTGAGCTGATAATACCAGGCCATCTTGCCGGTTTCGACATTGAGCGCCACCAAAGAACACGTGTACAAGTTATCGCCATCGCGGCTCTTCGGATTGGTGTAACTGGGCGAGGGATTGCCCGTGCCAAAGATATAGAGCTTTGTCTCGGGATCGTAGGACCCGGGGATCCATACGTTACCCGCGCCGACGCGGGCACCTTCAAGGCTGCCCCAAGTCTCAAGGCCGGGGTCGCCTTTCTTCATCGGAACGGTATATGAGGTCCATTGCACGTCGCCGGTCTCGGGGTCTCGCGCTTGGACATAACCGGGGGCATCCAGATCGTTGCCCGTTCCGATGATGACGTGATTGCCGACAACGATCGGAGCCATCGTCGAGAAGTATTGTTGATTGAAATCGGCGATCTGCTTGTGCCAACGCTCCTTGCCGGTCTCGGCATCGAGACTGACCAGGTAATCGTCCGGGGTCTCCATGTAGAGCCACTTGCCCCACATGCCGAGCCCGCGGTTGCCGATGTGCGTACCGCCTTTGGACTTCCAGAAGTAATGCCAGAGGACGCGACCGTCGCGAGCGTCGACTGCCCAAGCATTATCAGGCGTCGAGAAGTAGATCTTACCCTCAACGACAAGCATTGAGGCGCGGATGTTGGCATTGGTGCCGAAGCTGGCGGCCAGTTCGGCGCTGCCTTCGCCACCGACGATCGTTGGTGGGCCGGGAGGGCCGAAGCCGCCGCGACCACCACCCGGCCCGCCGGCGGCACCCATGCCCGCCGTCACCCGGGAGGTCCAGGCGAGGCTGAGGCCTTTTACGTTGGCCTGGGTAATCTGTTTGAGCGCGCTGTATCGTTTACCGGAATAGTCGCCACTGTAGGTGGGCCAATCGTTGCCCAAGGGCTTCGTGAGAAGCGCGGGGTCAAGGGCTTGCGCCGCCAGGCTGGCCGCGAACGAGAATGCAATCAGGATCTTCATTTAACGGTCACCAAGTAAGCGGTCAGGTTGTGAATGTCGTCGTCGGAATAGGCGGGCAGCAGTTTGCGATGTCCAGCGAGTGGATCGTGGAGTTCGACCTTGGGGTTGTCGCCATCGCGGGTGAAGCTGCGTTGGGTGCCATCGGCTTCGATGAGCGAGACGAAGAAGTCGTCAATCCGGCCGAGTCGACCGTCATAGACTTTGCCGCCCTGCGTCACCGTGACGGTGGTAGGAGTGACACGGCTGGCCGCGCCACCCCGGCCGCCAGTGCCGGGCATGAGCCAGGTCTGCTGCAGCATCTTAGGATCGGCGATGCGCGCGGCAATCCCCTGTAGGCTCCCCTTCTGGGCGCCGCTAACGGAGTGGCAGCCGGAACAAGTTTTCTCAAAATAGGCGGCACCAAGCTTGGCGTCACCTGTGACGATCGTCGTCGGAGTCATTCGCGAGACATCGTAGCCGCCAACCTTAAAGCTGTGAATGAAGGCAGCCATGTCGGAGACTTGGGCATCGTTGAGGTCAAACTTCGGCATGCCGCTGCGGCCTTCGCGCACCGCTTGACCGATCAGTTCGCCGTTTTTGTCGTTCAGCACCATCGCGGCGCGGATGAGGTTGATGCCGCCGGAACCGCCACGCGCGTCCACGCCGTGGCAGAAGGCGCAGTGCACGCCGTATAGGGCTTTACCGCGCTCGACCACAACCGGGTCTGCGGGGGGGCGTTCAGGAAAAGCGGGAGGGCGACGAAAGGCGGGGGCTGGCGCGCCGGCTGGCGGCCCTTGCGCGGTGGCCGACAGGGCCAGGATCGCAAACGTGATTAGGGTTCTGGTAAACAAACAACACCTCGGTGAATTGGCGATCTTCACGCTATCACGGTTACGGGCCGCGCCACATTAAGAGACTGTTTAGACTCGGACCCTATTCTGGGGGCGGTGAGGGTTTGGGCGGCTGGGTACGGGCGTCGCTCCGGTGGGAGTTGGAATCAGCCTTCAACTTAGTCCATTGCTCTTTGGTAAGGACAGCCCGGATGCCGAATAGCATCCGGGCATTGGCTTTCTCAACCTCGGCTCGCGCATGCGCCACTTTGTCGATCTGGGCGAGAACCTTGGCCTGCTCGGGCTGATCCGCGCCCATGAGCGGCTCCAAATTGATTTCTTCTTTTTGAAGCGCGGCAGTCACGTCGATCAGCCGAAGGCGGCTGCTTTGGTAAACCTCCATGATTTTCGACTTCTGTTCCTCAGTGATTCCGATGCGCTGCAGGAGTTCGGGAATGGTCCACCAGTGCATGCCCGTGCCGGGACCGCGCATCGCTCTAGCCGGACCGGGCATTCCGCGGCTTGTGGAGGTCGTGGAGGTTGACCTTGTGCGCAGACGGCGGACGGGGGAGGAGGAGCGTGCCGCTGAAGCCGGCGCTTCCCTCAAATGGCGTGCCGCAGTAAAGATCCATGTCTTCGACGAAGCGTAAGAGAAACACCGTTCGCCATTGCGCCGGCAGGCTGCCGGCGGCGTCCCAGACGGCTTGAACTTGTTGGCGCAGTTGCGATTGCAACTCTGGCGACGCCTGGCAATCCGGTGCCTGAGCGTGGTCCATTGGCTCTCGTCGAGACCAAAAGCGCCAGCGCAGACTTCGTACCCGGTCATGGAACAGATTGACAAGAATCGACATGAGCCACGTGTGGAGCGAGGATTGCCCGCGAAAGTTCGCGAGTGAACGATGAGCGCGCAGGAAACAATCCTGGCTGACGGGCTGGGCTTCATCCCGATCGCGCAGATGCGACATCGCGAAGTGAAGTAACGAAGGGTAGTGTGCAAGTACGATCGCGTCGAAATTATCGACGGCGGCAGCGTGAACTGCGGCAACAGATTCGATTCATGGGAAAGTGGCTGCGTTGTTCCGCACATCTCCATAGACGTGGCTATACAGGGGAGGGTTTACCTGAGCTGGCACTTTTCTAGCGCAACGCGTTGATTAAGAGAATAATTGCAATCCCAACGAGCGAGGTAATGACTTTCATCACGCTCCAGGTGCGCAGCGTTTGGGGCACGGTTAAGCCGAGATACTGATTCACAAGCCAGAAACCCGCGTCATTGACATGACTCAAGATGGTGCCTCCGGCGCAGAGCGCGAGTACGAGCAACTCTGGAGACTGCCCTGGAATGTCCTTTACGAGCGGGGCGACGATGCCAGCCGCGGTGATAATCGCGACCGTAGCCGAGCCCTGTGCGACGCGCAAGCCGGTGGCAACGAAGTAGGCGATGAGGATGGGGGAGATGGGCGAGGCCGCCAACATCTGCCCCGCGTAGAGGCCGACGCCGGAGTCGACGATGACTTGCTTGAAGGCCCCTCCGCCGCCCATGATCGCCAATAGGGAACCGACCGGCGCGAGCGAATCCGTCGCCATATTCGCCACTTGCGACTTGGACAAGCCCCGCCGAACTCCGAAGGTGACGAGGGTTAACAGTGTCGTAATCAGCAGCGCCGTGAACGGATGCCCAAGTAAGGCAAAGCGGTCGGAGGCGTTGGCCGCAAAGATGAGCGAGACCGGCAAGAGCAAGGTGAGCAGCACTTGGGGAACGCTGGGAGGGTCCTTGGGCATCTCGACGGGGGCGTTCTTGGTCGCAATCTCAGGCACGGGAATGAAGATTCGATTGGCGATCCACAGGCCGTAGAAGATGCCGCCTACGATCGCCATTGGAAGTGAGATGGCGATGCCGAGCAGAATTGTTTTTCCCAAGTCCGCATGGAACAATTGGGCCGCAGCGGCGGGGGCCGGGTGGGGTGGGACCATCGCGTGCACGACCGTAAGAGCGCATGCTATGGGCAAGCCGTAATAGAGCAAGCTGCGTTTGGATTCGCGGGCCAGCGACCATGCCAGAGGCACAAGGATGATGAAACCAACCTCGAAGAAAATCGGCAAGCCTACGAGGAACGAAGAAGTCAAAAGCGCCCATGGCGTATGGCGCGGGCCGAACTTGACCAGCAGCCAATCCGCCAAGCGGCGGCCGCCTCCCGAATGTTCGAGGAAGCGGCCGATGATCGCGCCGAGGCAAACGACGACGGCAATGAAACCGAGGGCCTCGCCGAAACCGGATTGAATCGACTTAAGCAACTTCAGCGGCGCCATTCCGGTCATCAAGCCCAACGCATAGGATGCGATGAGCAACGCCAGAAAGGCGTGCAGCCTGAGGTAGAGGATGAGAATGAGCAGCAACGCCACCGCTGCCAGCGTTGCCAGTAGCGGCATCGCTTTAGAGCAATGCCGTCGGACGGCGGGACCAGGGGGTGCCCGTCTCCGCGCCAATGCCTTCGAGCGCCTTAACGTGCTCGCCCGTCTGCGTCAGCACGTGATGGAGGTCGTTGCCGATGGAGATGAAGCGGAAGCCCTTTTCGAGAAACTCACCGACTCGCGATGTGCCGAACAGGAAGAGGCCAAGAATCACGTTGTTCTTTTTGGCCTCGGCAACCAGGGTCGCAGTGGCTTCGGCGATCTCAGGCCCAAAGTACATCTTGGGGAACTCGTAAGTTTCGAAAAGCCCCATGGACATGCAAAGGTCGTTTTGTCCGAGGAAGAGGATATCGAGGCCCGGCACCGCAGCGATCTCGGCCATGTTCTTGATGCAATCGTGGGTTTCCACCTGCAGGGCAACCATGATGTTCTTGTTGGCGTTGGGCACGTAGCCGAGCAGGCCAGCCTTGTTTGTGGAACGCTGAGGAAAGTAAACGCTACGTGTGCCGGCGGTTGGATAAAGACAGCAGCTTACGGCTTGGCGGGCTTCTTCGGCATTGTTGATGTAGGGCACGAGAACGCCGTCTGCGCCAAGATCAAGAGCCTGCTGGATGCCAGCGCGATCGGCGTAGCCCGCAACGCGCACCATCGACTTAGCACCACCGCTCGCAATCGCGCAAAGCATGGCGCTGAGCTTCTCGTAGCCCATCGGGCCGTGTTGGGCGTCGACAAGAAGCCAGTCATAGCCGGAATGGGCCAGCTGTTCGGCGATCGTTGGCGACGCCGAGTTAAGAAATAGGCCCATCTTGGGGCTGCCGCTGCGGAGTTCGGCTTTGAAGTCCGCGCCAGTTGAGGTTGACATTAAATTGATCGCTCCATTTCGATTAGCGTAGCGCGAGCGTGAGGTACGCGCCGACCGGGGTGCTCTGTCCATCCACGGAAACTGAGATGGGCTGATTGTTGGCGGGCAAGCCGGACGGCACGCGGAAGTTGATCTGATAGATGAGCGAGCCAGGCGAGAAGCCCGCATAAAGAATGTTTTCGGCGGCGATCGTTTGACCCGC
Source organism: Bryobacter sp. (assembly GCA_025356215.1). Taxonomy (GTDB): domain Bacteria; phylum Acidobacteriota; class Terriglobia; order Bryobacterales; family Bryobacteraceae; genus Bryobacter. The sequence continues at coordinate 5,392 of JANXUM010000290.1, forward strand.
AAGCTTCAGGACCAGGACTCCGCGCACTGAGGCCGCACCTGGGGCGACGGCCCCCGGGAGCACTGCGGGCGTGGTAGCGCCCAAACCGGTGAGATAAACCGTAACGTAGTCGCCCGGCTTGGCGGGCTTGGCCGTTCCTCCAAAGAGATTGAGCGGACCGAAGAATTCACCGGTAACCGCGTCGACCGCCGCGACCGGATTGTTGCCCGACGAGGTGGGCTGGAAGGAGAAAAACTCCGGCGCGGCCACAGCCACGGCGATGGCTTGGGGGTCCGTTCGTTGCTCGCCGGGCGTGCCGCAGTTTTTGACGACGCGTACTTGCGATGCGGTGCCAGTCAGGGCGGGCACGACGACATTGAGTTGGTTTGGATAGGCATCGAGCATGTAAGCGAGCGTAGTGTCAAAAAGTACGCAGACTCCATTGAAGAGCGTGGGCAAGCGACCGGCAATGATTTCTTCTGTGCGCACACGGCGGCCTAAGCCCGCCGCCACAAAGTCAGCTCCGTAGATCGAGAGAATCGCGCCTGGCGAGGCGGTACGGACACTCGGCACACTGCCCCCTACACCGGCGATTCCGTCGGGGGATAACTTGGGGTCGTCGCCCCTGGCCGTGGCCGTGAAAGTAACGGGCGCGATACCCAAAGCCGATGCCGCAATCTTTGTGGCACCGGAACGAGGCCCAAGTGAAAGCCGGGTCGTGGCGACACCGAATGGATCGGTGAGCGCGGATGCCGCATCTACAGTGCCCGCACCCGAAGTGACGGCGAAGTTCACCAATACGTTCGGTAAAGGATTGCCAGAGTTACCGCGCACGCGGGCACCGAGCTTTTCTGGCAATGTCGAGTTTGTGGCGGCGGTCTGATTGTCGCCGGAAACGATGTCGAGGTTTGGCAGGCTGACCGGCGACAGTTCCTGGGGACCGACAAAAAGGCAGCTCGTATTAGCCCCGCTGACCGCGTTGGACAAAGGTCGATTGGTTAAACCAGTCAGACTGGCGCGGGCTCGCAGCCGGTTGGCCAATGGGGAGTTTTGGAATCGAGCCAGATAGATCTCAATCCAGGCGACAGCCGCCGATGGATCGAAGAGTTTTCGCTCGATCGGAGCGCTGTTGCTTAGGTAGCAACTGGCGCTGGGGTTGTTGTATTTGGCAATGAGTGGAAAGTTGTCGTAGGCGTCGAGCAGAAACTGAATCGCCAAGTGAATCGAGCGGTCGTTGACCGAGAGGGAATACAAATCGTAGCCTTGCGCGGCGGCTGACTCGGCGATTGAGATTAAGTTGCCGATCGCGATGTTGGTGTAAGTCAAAGCACAGGGGCCGCGCTGCGCTTCCTCCGGGATGGAGCCGTCCGCGCGTAACTGATTGATGGCGACAAAATATCGCTCAACGGTTTCGGCGAAGGCCTGATTATCGCGACGGGAGATCGCGTCGATGGCCTTAATTGAGGCGTCTGTATTGGACTTATACAGCGGTGTCAGCCAAGTGTTGATTGCATCGCGATCGGCGGCGGGAACAATCGGGTCCTGCTGTAGCGCTGGCCAAAACAGCGCGATCGGCTTGAGACTTACCGAAGCAGCCGACGTCGCGGATTTTGCCCAGGTTGTCAAATTGTTGCTCAGAACCCGCGCTGGCGTTGCAGAGCGCGTGGCCAGGTATTCAGCACCGTAGAGAGCAAGGGCGTCCCCGTTATCGGGATTCAAGGTCGGCAGGGCATAAGCCAGAACGGCCCGAGAGATCTGGTCTGCGAAAGCGCGAACTTCGTCGGCGGAGAACAACAAGCGACCGAGCGGTGGGGGATTCGGAATCTTATAGGCGGCGTTCGCGTTCAGAATATTTTGCAAGTTAACGACCAGCGACCAGAAAACGCGAAGAGTCTGAGCGTCGGCAGGAAGGGCGGTGGGGAAGGTCACACGGCCGGTCGTCTGATCGACTGCCAGCGAGAAGGCCCCGTAACTGAAGACCAGTTGAGATGAGCCTCGATTGCGCGAAATGCGGAAGCTCAGTTGCAATGCGGAGAAACCATCGGAAAGCGAGAGGCTGGACACGGTGGCTTGCGCGTAGACTTCCTGCAGAAGTGTGCCGTTGGCGGAGAAGGATTCCGACTCGCCCATTTCCGCTGCGGCGGAGGCGAAGCGCAGCGTGGGCGCACTGAGAATGGCGTTGGCGTTGGGATTCACTGCACACAGGGTGGTCTGGGTAGCTTGGCCAAGTTGTACGAGTTGCGCTCGGCGCACGTCCAGATTCAACAGTGAAGCGTTTGGGTTTGTGACTTTATAGTCCTCAAAACGCAGGCCTCCGATCCGCGACGTGTCGAGCGCGACGCAGACTCCGTCGATACCGCACAACTGGGCGCTGCGTTGTGCGAAGAGCGAAGACGCTAAGAAGAGGATGGGAAGGAATCGCATTTGATGACTATGATGAATATACCCAAAGAGGAGAAAACGATGAAGAGATCTTTGATGCTTGCCGCTGGAATTTGCGGCTTATTTGGAATGGGCTATGTGGCCGGCGTAAGCGCCGCAGCCAAGCCGCATGTTTATGAATTGCGCACCTACACCACGCCCGATGGGAAGCTGGAAGATTTGAAGGCGCGCTTCCGCGATCACACCGTGAAGCTTTTTGAAAAGCATGGGATGAAAAACGTTGTGTACACAGTGCCGATGGACGCGCCGGCGTCCGGCAATACGCTGATTTATCTGTTGCAGCACGATAGCCGGGAAGCGGCCAAAAAGAGCTGGGACGCCTTTCGTGTCGACCCGGATTGGGTGAAGGCGCGGACGGAAAGCGAGAAGAACGGCAAGATCGTCGACAAGGCCGTTGGCCAATTCCTGGAGCCGCTGGATTTCAGTCCGATGAAGTAGCCTCAATCGTCCAATAGAATGGGATGCATGCCAAGTCTTCTGTTGTTGCTTGCGGTGTGCATCCCGGCCTTGAGCGCGGATTTCGCTAAAGACGTCGAACCCGTCCTCACCAAGCGCTGTATCGTCTGCCACGGAGCCGCGCAACAACTCGCTGGTGTGCGCCTGGACAATGGGCTGGACGCAAAGAAGGGCGGCTACAGCGGCGCAATCCTCGTACCCGGCAAGCCGGACGCCTCCAAGCTGATTGAGCGAATCGCATCCGCCAAGGATGGCTTCCGGATGCCGCCGGCGGGACCGCGCTTGAGCGACGCCGAAGTGGCGGCCTTGAAGAATTGGGTGCTCGACGGCGCCTCCTGGCCGGAGGGAGCGGTGATCGGCGAAATCTCTTCGCGCAAGTCTTCGCACTGGGCATTCCAACCCCTATGGCAGGGCGAAGCGCCTACGGTCAAGGATTCGGCTTGGGTGCGGAATCCGATCGACCGCTTTGTGGCAGCAAAACTGGAGGCGAAAGGCATCGTCCCATCGCCCGAGGCACCGAAGCAGACATTGCTGCGCCGCGTAAGTCTTGACCTAACGGGCTTGCCACCATCGCCGGATCTTTTGCGGCGCTACATGGCAGACAACCGACCGGACGCCTATGAGAGAGCGGTCGATGAGCTTTTAGCGCGGCCCGCTTACGGAGAGAGATGGGCACGGCAGTGGCTTGACTTAGCCCGTTACGCGGATAGCGACGGGTACGAGAAAGACCTGATCCGGCCTTACGCTTGGCGCTGGCGCAACTACATCATCGATAGCCTGAATGCCGACAAGCCTTTCGATCGTTTCACGATTGAGCAATTGGCGGGTGATTTGCTGCCCAACGCGACAGTTGAGCAGAAGCTGGCCACTGGATTTCATCGCAACACGCTCATCAATCGCGAGGCTGGGGTGACTCGATCAGAGGATCGATTCGAGACGCTTGTGAATCGGGTGAACACGACCTCAACGACGTGGCTCGGTCTGACGATGGGCTGCTCGCAGTGCCACGATCACAAGTTCGATCCGATTTCACAACGCGAATACTATTCGGCCATGGCTGTATTTTCCAAGGCCCGGGATATCGATATCGATGCGCCCTTGCCGGGCGAATTGGGACCCTGGCTGGCCAGCCGCGCAAGCTACATCGAGAAGCGCAATGAGATCTTGAAGAGCGCTCCGGTCGCGGAGTGGTACGAGAAGTGGCAAGGCAAGATGCGCAACGCTGTATTGAAGCCGGGCACGGACATCGAATGGGATTTTTCGCTGACGAGCTTCAGGGTCATGTTCGATCACGCCGAGCGCGTGCTGATGGCGACCGCGGCGGAGCGAGGCGAGCGCGAGGACTGGCGGCTGATGCAGTATTTTCTCAGCAACCCGAGCCACACTCTGCGTGAAGACAAGGCCAACGCCGAAAAGCTAAAGGAGATTCGCGACAAGATCAAAAAACTTGAAGAGGATACGCCAAAGCTGACCCAAGCCTCTGTCGTCATCGACGATCCGCAAGTGCCCGAGCAGCGGATCGCGGTTCGCGGCGATTGGAAAACCCCCGGAGTTGAAGTGCGACCCGGCGCGCTTGCCGTATTACCGGCGATGGGAACGGACGGTGAAGCGGCTCGGTTGGCCTACGCGCGATGGCTGGTGAGCGATGCTAATCAGCTCACGCCACGGGTGATCGTCAATCGCTACTGGCAGGAATTCTTCGGTCGTGGGATCGTCAAGACGAGCGAAGACTTTGGCACCCAAGGGGACAGGCCTTCGCATCCTGAATTGCTCGACTACCTTGCGCGCGAATTTCGCGGCAACGGCTGGAGTGTCAAAAAGCTGCACCGGTTGATCGTTACTAGCGCCACCTATCGCCAAAGCTCGAAGGCCCGTCCCGAAGTTGCCGAGAAAGATCCAGACAATGCCTGGCTCTCGCGGCAGAGCCGCCTGCGGTTGAGCGCTGAAGCGATTCGAGACTCCGCCCTGGCCGCCAGCGGCCTGTTGAGCAGCGGGCTTGGCGGCCCCAGCGTGCGACCGCCTCAGCCGAAGGGAGTGGCAGAGTTGACCTACGGCGGGGCTAAGTGGGCGGAGAGCGCAGGTGCCGATAAATACCGCCGGGGCCTATACATCGTTTTCCAACGGACTTCGCCGTACCCGATGCTGTCCAACTTTGACGCGCCCGACATGAGCGTCGCGTGCAGCCGCCGGCGCAGTTCCGACACACCGCTGCAGGCTCTGAATCTATTGAACGACCCCGTCTTTTACGAGGCGGCCCAAGCGCTGGCCTATCGAATAACAACCGAAGGGCCGCCGGAGACCGACGCGCGTGTGGATTTTGCTTTCCAACTGGCGTTGGGCCGCAACGCCAGCCCAGTTGAGCGATCCAGGTTGAAAAGATATCTCGATGAACAGCCCGTGGCCAGTGCGTGGACTGGGGCGGCCCGCGTGCTCTTGAATACCGACGAGTTCATCGTCCGGGAGTAATGAATGAATATGCGTAGAGATTTTCTAAAGAGCGTTGGCGGCGGCATCGGAATGATGGCGCTGGGCGATCTGCTGGCCCGGGATGGATATGCCGCAGGACTGAATCCACTTTCGCCCAAGAAGCCCCACTTCCCCGGCAAAGCCAAGCGCGTCATCTACATGTTCATGGAAGGCGGGCCGAGCCAGATGGATCTTTTCGATCCAAAGCCGGAGTTGCAGAAGTGGCACGGCAAGAGTCTGCCGGAGAGCTTCACAAAAGACTTGCAACTTGCCTTCATCAAACCGTCGGCGGCGGTATTGGGTAGCCCGCGAGTATTTACCAAACATGGTCAAAGCGGGATGGAGTTGAGCGATTTCATTCCTAACATCGCGCGCCAGGCGGACGACCTTTGCCTTGTGCGCAGCGTGCACACGGATGCATTCAACCACCATCCGGGACAACTCCTGATGTTCACGGGCAGCACGCAACCCGGGCGCCCGACCATCGGCGCGTGGAGCGTCTACGGCCTCGGCAGCGAGAGTGAGAATCTGCCGGGCTTTGTCGTACTCAGTTCCGGCGTCGGCACCAGCGGTGGGGCTTCGAATTTCTCAAGCGGCTTTCTGCCGTCGACTTATCAGGGCACGCAATTCCGGAGTGGCGGCGACCCTATCCTTTACCTGTCCAGTCCTCAAGGTGTCGACCAGCGCGCCCAACGCGCCGCCATCGACGTCATCGGCGATCTCAACAAAGAGCGATTGTCAGAGACCGGCGATACTGAGATTGCCTCGCGGATGGCGGCATATGAGCTGGCGTTTCGTATGCAGTCGGCCGGGCCGGAACTGATCGACTTCTCCAAAGAAAGCAAGGCGACGCTGGAGATGTACGGCATCGGTAAGGAGCCCACAAACCAGTTCTCCACCAACTGCCTTCTGGCCCGCCGTTTGATTGAACGCGGTACGCGCTTTGTGTTGATGATGCATGCCTCTTGGGATCAGCACACGAATCTAAACAAGGGACTAAAAACGAATTGCGAGAAGACCGATCAGGGCACCGCCGCACTGATCCAAGACCTGAAGCAACGCGGTCTACTTGAGGACACGCTCATCGTCTGGGGCGGAGAATTCGGTCGCACTCCGATGCAGGAAGTGCGCAATACTCTCGACCCCGAGAACGCGGGGCGCGACCACCATCCAAACGCCTACTCAATGTTCCTGGCCGGCGGTGGCGTCAAGGCGGGCAGCGTGGTTGGCCGGACCGACGACCTTGGCTTTACGATCACCGAAGACCCGGTGGGGGTCCACGACATGCAGGCGACGATTATGCACTGCCTCGGTTTTGACCACACCAAACTCACGTATCGATACATGGGTCGCGACTTCCGCCTCACCGACGTCCACGGGTCTGTGATCAAAAAGATGCTGGCCTAGCGGGCAAATCTTTGACCGTTCAACTCGGAGGCGGTCTCGGCGGGATGAATGCTTGGCGCTGGACGAGTCCCGACCTCGGCTCGAGGATCAAGTAACGCACTGTTCCTTTCCGAAACGCGCAACAGTTCCAGCAAATGGTTCTTCCAGGTCGCCGAATCCCGCGCCCACAAATTACGCACCGGGGCCGCCAGTGGCATGCATGATCAAGACGGCGGTGGCAATTCGGCCAGCGCCGTCGCGGGTGGGCTTGCCGAGGGTCATATAGTGCAATCGCAGTTCGGCGAGTTTCTCACCCGACTCGAATTGAAAGTGGCACGCAACCAAGACGCCCTCTACGGCACCGGGAAAAGTCTGTGCGAAACAGGCTCAGGCCGCCAAAAGCAACACCGGTCGGATCTACTGAGAGAAACCTCGCAAGTCGCGACGCAATCTTTCAATGGAGCGGGCCGCGCCCCGCTCGGGAAATTCCTTGAGCAACTCGAGGGCCTGAGCTTTTAACCCCGGCGTCTTGTCACCCGCTTTCAGCGCCAGCAGGATGTTCATAGCCTGATCGTAGCTATTCGTGTAGCGCTCATACGTTGCCGCCTTGATCGTTGGTTGGCGCAGCTTTCGTCCCAGCGCAAACCACGTGATCGCACTGGAGTTGTGGCCGAGCGCAAGTTCAAATTCCCCCGAGAAATCAGCAGCCTGGGCCTTTGTTTTAGCAAGAGGCTCAAGCATTGCGAGGGCCTTTGCCGGATGTCCGGCTTTAAAATGAGCGTATGCAAGCCCAGTGACAAACTCCAACTGCATGTCGTTCGTGCTCTTGCCTTTGCCGATCACTTCTATGGCGTGCTCCGCAGTCGCGACGGCAGACGGCAGACCGCATGCCGCTTCTTCACGCGCCAGTTCCAGATAATTCGACGCCACGGTGATTTTGGCACCGAGATTGTCAAGGTCTCCCAAGAGAAGAGTTTCCGATGCCTCCGCGAGGGGACGCATCTCTTTGGCTGCCTCGCAGAAGCGCTCTTCGTTTGGAAAAAAGAAATCGCCCATCAGTGCCGGCCCGTGGGCCAGATTCGCGCGAACGGCCAACGCGAAATAGGGACTGCTCCACTGATCGCGCTTGGCATCCGCCAGTAACTTGGCCGCGCGGACAGATCCAAGTCCTTCGGCGGGTCGCCCCAAATAACGATAGGCGATCTGAGTCTCATACAGCGCGGCAAAGGCACGGCTTGGATCTTCGATCCGCATTGCAGCGTCGACAGCGGCTTTGGATGCTCGAAGCGATTCTTCAATCTTGCCTTCGAGTAACCACTTCCTGGCCTGAGCTAGACGCACGTCGGCGAAGCTCTGCGGTTCTTCGGGACTTACGAGGGCGTTCGCTTTTGCCAGGAAGAGGTCTGCGCGCTCGCGATCGCCCCGGCGGCTCAATAAATCGGAGGCGTGAGCATAACCTGCGGCCGCAGACCGCTTCAAAGCGATGGAGCCGGGCAGTCGGGCCAGCAATGGCTCCTCCAACTTCAGAGCCTTTAGGTGACTTTCAAGAGACTCGGCGCGCAGCCCCAGGTTTGGGCTGTGGCCGTGTCCCTGAATATCGCCGATGCGATGATAGGCGCGGGCGAGCTCCATTTGAAGCTCCGGGTCGGAGCTTACGTCCAGCGCGAGGCCATCCAGGTAATTCAGCGATTCCTGCACCATGAGCCTTCGCAAGCCCGATGATCCTGTCAGTTTAGACGCGGCGGTATCGAACTCGTTTAGGACTTTGTTGGCCAGTTCCCGGACTTGCAAGAAGCGCTTCTGCGCTCTCATCCCTTCCCGCACGGTCATGACCGTGCCGGTAACGATGGCCGCGATCAGCAGGCCCCCCAGCACCAGCGCCAGCCGGTTGCGGCGGATGAATTTCGAAGTACGGTAGCCGTAAGTGTCCCGCCGCGCAATCACCGTTTCCCCGGCCAAGTGCCGACGGATGTCCTCGCTCATTTGCTCTACCGATTGGTACCGGCGTTCGGGCTCCTTGCGCAAAGCCATCAACAAAACATTGTCCAAATCGCCACTCAGTTGGCGCCGCAACCGGGAAGCCTTTGTGACCTGGCTTGACGGGGCCGGAACCTCCGCCGTGCAAACTAGTTGCTGGATCTCGGCCGGAGAATAATTCTTAAGCCGGTAAGGCCGATCTCCTGTCAGCAGTTCGTACAACACGACTCCAAGAGAATAGATATCCGAGGCGACCGTAATCGTCTCGCCGCGCACTTGCTCCGGGCTGGCATAGTCCGGCGTCATCAACAACCATCCGGTCTGGGTCAGTGTCCGTTCCGGCCCGGGCCCGGCTGGATCGTCCAGTAGCTTTGCAATGCCGAAATCCAGTAGCTTTGGCGACCCATCGCTTTGTACCAGGATGTTCGAGGGCTTCAGATCGCGATGTACGATTAGCCGTTGGTGGGCATGCTGCACAGCCGCGCAGACACCCCGGAAGAGCTCAAGCCGTTGCCGTGTCGAGAGCTTGCGCTCGCGGCACCAGACGTCAATTGGCTCGCCTTCAATAAATTCCATCACAAGATACGGCATTTGGAGATGGCTACCGCCGTCGATCAACCTACCGATATTCGGATGCGTCAATTGGGCCAGAATTTGCCGCTCGGCCCGGAACCGTTCTTCCACTTGGGACTGCGCCAGCGCTGGCCGGATGATCTTGATCGCGACAAACTGCTCGAACTCCCCATCCGAGCGGACGGCCTTGTATACAGTGCCCATGCCACCCTGTCCGATCTGGTTCAGGATGCGGTAAGGCCCAACGATTTCGCCTTCGAGCCCGCCGTGGCGCGGCAACGACACGCTCACCGAGGCAATCGCGTCGGCAAAAGGCAAAGTAACGACTTCCGCCTCAAGCAGGCGTTCAACTTCCGCCCGTAAAGTTGGGTCGGCCGAGCATGCCTCGTCGAGATATGCGACTCGTTGAGCGGGCGGCAATTCCGCAGCTTCGTGGAAAACGACTTCGATTTGCCGCCAGCGGTCGGGTGTCATCTTAAGTGCCAATATCGAGAGCGAAAGGCGCAGGCCAAAACGATCAACCTATTTCGAGCCGGATAAATACTGCTTGATCCATGCCTCCGCCATACGCTGCTCGCGGCCAACGGTCGCTTCGCCGATCAAGAGAGCGTTCGCGGTCTCCGCCAGTGTCATCCCACCGAAAAAGCGCATCTCAATCACCTTGGCCTTGCGCTCATCGAACTCCGCGAGTTCCTTGAGCGCGTCATCCAGGCCAACCACAAGATCCGAACGCTCTTCCGGGCGAGCAAAGGCTTCTTCCAACGGTAGATTTTGCGCGCCGCCGCCGCGTTTTGCGCTGCGTTTGGCGCGGGCGTGATCTACCAGGATCAGTCTCATTAGGTGCGCAGCCAAACCAAAGAATTGGGCGCGACTGTCAAAATTCTGTTCGCGCTGGTTGGCCAGTTTCAGATAGGCCTCATTGAGCAGGGCGGTGGGCTGAAGGGTATGCTCCGCGCGCTCTCGACGCAGGTGCGACGCGGCCAGCCGCCTCAATTCGTCATAAACGATCGGCGTCAAGCGCTCCAATGCCGCCGCGTCCCCACCGCTCCACTGCTGCAGCAGAACGGAAACGGGGGATCGCTCTTCGATCGAATCTAACTCGCCCATGGTTCACTTAGGCTACAACATACTCTTTACGATTGCGCGCGCATCTCGGCAACTACACTTCGTAGCAACGCCGCGCTCAGGGGCTTAGGCACAAAGCCATTGAAGCCCGCCGCGCTGACCCTGTCGCGATCAGACGCTAGAGCGTGCGCCGTGGCCGCGATCACGCGCAACTGTCGAAAGCGTGGCATCGCCCGCAGGGCCGCCAGCGCGCCGTAGCCATCCAGTATCGGCATCTGGATGTCCATCAACACGAGGTCGGGGGCGAACAATTCCGCTTCGGCAACCGCTCTTAAGCCGTCGTCGATCGCGCTAAATTCGTAGCCGGGCATTCGTAAAGCGGCAATCGCCAAATCGCGGCTGTATCGGCTGTCGTCGACCACAAGAATTTTATGGATTTGTATTTGGCGCATTCCGTTCGTTTAAGTCAATTCTTCGTGGCATTGAAATCATGACTTGATGGTCTCCGCCTGTCCTGTTGAGAGGGATGGCGGCAAGATCGACTGACTGGCCATCGACATGACAACTAGAGGCACCGCTGTCGGTTTGTGCGATCTCAAACCGATACGTCGAATTGCCATGGCGGTAAGTCATGGAGAAGCCCGGCCACTCCCGCGGGATCACCGGATTGACCGAACAGGTCTCGCCGTTCACTTTGAATCCCAAGACTTCTTCGATCCATACGCGATAGCTCCAAGCCGCCGACCCGGTGTACCAGGTCCAACCCGCGCGGCCCTCCAATCCCGGGGCAAAATACACATCAGCCGCAACCACATAAGGTTCAGCCTTGTATCGCCGCATGCCCTCGGGCGTACAGGCGCTTTCGATCGGGTTCAGAAGTTGCATGAGCCGCACGGCCTCATCCCCCATTCCCAGCCGCGCCGTCGCCATCGCCGTCCACAGCGCGCCGTGAGTGTACTGACCTCCGTTTTCACGCAGTCCGGGCGGGTAGCCCATAATGTAGCCGGGATGCGGGACCGTGCGGTCAAAAGGCGGTTTGAATAACTGAATCACTCGCTCCTGCTCATGCACAAGCCGGTCGAGCACTGCCCGCATCGCGACGCGTTGCCGATCGAGCGGCGCCGCGTTTGAGATTACGGCCCACGATTGCGCCAGCGAATCGAGACACGCCTCCAAGTTTTTGTGCGATCCGATGCTTTCGCCGCTATCGAAGAAGGCGCGCAGATACCAGCCACCGTCCCAAGCTTCATCGTTCAGTGAGTTCGCCAGAGCCGCGAAGTCCTGCGGCTCCTCCGGCATCATCGCCTCAAACTTCTTCAAGGTGTCAATCAGGAACCAGCCCATCCATACGCTTTCTCCAACCCCCAGCGGGCCCACGCGGTTGAGCGCGTCGTTCCAATCGCCGCTACCGATCAACGGCAGCCCGTGGGGTCCGCGACGAGTGGAATGGGCCAATGCGCGGCGGCAGTGCTCCAGCAGCGTCTCCTCGTAGGCTGACACCTCAGGCGTAAAGTAGTGGTCACTTTCCCCATCCCTCAACAACGGCCCCTCGAGATATGAAATCTTCTCGCTGAGAATTTCCCGATCGCCCGTCGCCTCCACATAGCGGCAAGTCGCCTGCACCAACCATAGATAGTCATCCGAACAAGCGGTACGGACGCCAGCGCCCGATTGCTCATGCCACCAGTGCTGCGCGTCGCCCTGCGGAAACTGCCGTGAAGCACTCAACAAGATTTGGGACCGCGCCATTTGCGACGCGGTCGTGCACAGGGCCATGACATCCTGCAACTGATCGCGAAAGCCAAATGCGCCGCCGGATTGATAAAGAGCCGTACGGCCCCAAAGACGGCACGCGGTCAATTGATACAACAACCAGCCGTTGCAAAGAAAATCGATCGACGACACCGGGGTCTTGATTTGCAGATTGCCCAGATGGGCGGTCCAGAAGTCGCGCGTCCGGCGGTTGAGTTCCGCGAGGCAGCCTCCATCCCGCAACGCTCTGGCGGCGGCGCGGACGCCCGCCACATCGGGCGCGTCACCCAAGGCAAACGCCACGTCGCGCGTCTGGCCCGGATCGAGGGCGATCTCCACTCGCAATG